>JAGIAB010000393.1 GCA_017745135.1 Flavisolibacter sp. | reverse complement strand
CGGCGTTGTTGCCGGCGGCGCTGACGACCTGCGATACCAACATACACTTCATTAATTTCCAAATTTGGATTTGAAGCGTAACAATTTTCAAGCGCAGTTTTGATTGCTTTGATGGTCTCATCAATGTTCAGCACCTGCCCGTGCTTTACACCGTTGGAGTTGGCCCGGCCGAAACCCAAAATTTCCAGCTTGCCAAACTCGTTCTTTCGTCCGGCAATAACTGCAATTTTAGTAGTCCCAATGTCAAGCCCCACAATGATTGGTTGCTCGTTGTTCATGTTTATGTTGTTTTTAGTTGTTTTTGTTCTTGGTTATGGTTTGTTATTGTTGTTTTTATTTTTAAAGGAGTGCAAAGAAATAATATCTCATTTTCTCCTCCTTGTTATAATTATTATAAACCGGTCTGTATGGCTACTATTGAGCGTCGGCCCATCCCGATCCCGCCTTAGGCGGGACAGGCTCTTCCCGGTGGGAAGGCCACCAACACACAGCCCTTGCTTGTTCAAGTTTCACTACTGTTATCAACCATTCATTCATTCGCGAAGGTTCAACATGCCGCTCCTACGGAGCTCTGAGAACATCATCACACAACCATCTATTAACATTTCGCTCCGCTGGAGCTTCATGTCGATGATGGCACTTCCACAATGCTCAATAGGATTACAGAATGATGCAGTGAGTGACACAACAGGTGTTGATAGTAGCCATTAGCTCATTACATAATCACCCTCTTTATTTAAAAGAACTAATCAAATCAGTGAAGTCCCACTATTTAAGCTTACACTCTAATGCGCAGCAGGCATCACCGCTTTTGGTTTTGCATTGTTTGCATTCACATTATTCGCTTTCTTCTGGCTCACCTTCACTTCATTCGTCTTTACAATTTGCTTTGGCTTTTCAGTGGATACAGGTTGTTTCTTAGGGATTGGCTTTGGTTCGGTCTTCTTTTTCGCAGTGTTTTGGCTGGATTGATTCAACACTGAAGTAGGGCTTGGATTAGTCTTCGTAGAAACTGAATTGTCCTGCGCTGCCGTGGTACGTTCTGTCGAATCGGCTTTTGCATTAAAATTCTGGGCAGGCAACATGTCTTCGTCAATATTTTGCATACTGGCCCTGCTCATGAGTTCCTCAATATTTTTTTTCAGTTGTATGGAATCAACCGGTGATGTTGGCGCCTTCTTGATTGCTACTACCTGCCCTTTGAATCCCACATCAAGTGCAGCATATTTATTGAAACCAACTTTGCTCATTACCTGGTTATAAAACACATACAATTTGTTCAACTTCTCTTCAATATTTTCTCCATCTCCTAATTTGATAATGTGATCACCGATGACCGGTATCAACTCAAATTTCTTTTCAGGAGTAATATCTATTTGTCCAATTTGAGCATTCCAGAATTCATTGCCATAAATGAATTGTACTACTTGCTTTGTTTGTTGCAACAATGTACTGTCAGCAGCATTGAGCTTTTTTGCACCTGTAAAACCGGTAACCACCGGAACACGAATACTCATTTTGTCCAGCAATGGCATTCTTGTTCCCGAGCTGTCCATATAAAAAGAACTCCCTTGTGTGGTAAACACTCTTGCAACCGGTTCTCTTTCCTCAACAAAAACATGCAGGGCATCTTTGCTATCGAAATACAATTCTGCATTTCTGATCCATGAATTTGTTTTTAGTCCATCTTCAAGCTTCCTCAGATCAATTGTTATAATATTTCTATTCAACAAAGAACCATTCGAGTTCTTCTCCAGTAACTTCAGCACATCTTCTTTTTTCACATAGAACTTCCCTTCATTGCCTTTTATGCCAATGAGAATGTCTGTACAGAAATGCTCCTTCTGCTTGCCATTAGCAGCAACCAGCAAGGTGGTAATGCCGCCAATCACCAGCAGCCATCCGCCGAGCATTAAAATCTTCCTTATGGTTTTCTTTTTGTTCAGATCAGTTAACTTTTAAATCGTGAATGGTCAATGGTCAATCGTGAATAAGATATTCATTAGCTACAACCAAACAACAGGTCAGAACTAACTAAAGAACTCTCCAATTCACTATTCACTCCCGATAGCTATCGGGACACGTTTGACGTTATTATATTTTTCACTGGCTGCACTAAAGCGTCAATATCTCCGGCACCAGCCATTACAATCACTTCACCAAATTCTTTGTTCAACTCATATTCTTTCATCCAGTTTATCAATTCATCTTTGGTCAGCATCATCTTATCGCCATTATCAACCTTTCTTAAAATGGTTTCACTTGTCACACCTTCAATCGGTAATTCCCTTGCAGGATAAATCGGCAACAGGATCACACGATCAGCAATGGAAAGAGCTTCTGCAAATCCATCTGCTAAATCTCTTGTCCTGGTGAACAGGTGTGGTTGAAAAATCACGGTCACAATACGCTGAGGAAACAAACTTCTTACGCTTGTCAGTAATGCCCGCAATTCCTCAGGATGATGCGCATAGTCATCAATCAACACCGGCTGCACATAGCCGCCTCCCTGTTTTTTAACCGGCGGAATGATGTATTCGAATCTCCTCTTCACTCCTTTAAAATCAGCAACGGCAGCTTTGATCTTTTCGGAATCAATTCCCAGCTCACCTGCCACTGTCATTGCTACTAAAGAGTTCTCCACATTATGCATTCCTCCGATTCTCAATTCAACATTTGAAAGAGCTAATTTTCCACTCACATCATATACATAACCACCTTCTTCAATCTTTATATTCTGCGCAAATACATCAGCCGAATCGTTTTGAAGGCTGTATGTAAGCTTGCGTTCTACTTCAACTTCTCTAATTCGCTTCAATCCAAACTTGCTCACCAGCAATCCATCCTCTCTTACCTTATTTCCAAATTCAACAAAAGCATCCTGCATGGTTTTCTCATCGCCGTAGATGTCGAGATGATCCGCATCCATGGCTGTGATGATGGCAATGTCCGGACTCAATTTCAAAAAGCTCCTATCGTATTCATCGGCTTCAATCACACAAACATTGTTGGCACTGCCCCAGAAATTAGTGCCATAGTTCACAGATATCCCACCCAAAAAAGCATTGCATCCGTAACCGCTATGACGGAGTATGTGTGCAATCATTGTAGTGATGGTCGTCTTGCCATGCGTGCCTGCAACACAGATGTTAAATGAATCGGCGCTGATTGCCTGCAACACATCGCTTCTTTTCACCACTTTGTAACCATGCTGTTGGTAGTACACCAATTCAGCATGCTCTTTTGGAACCGCAGGCGTGTACACAATCAGGTCAACATCTTTTGGAATGGCATTCACATCTTCATTGTAATGAATGGAAATGCCTTCCTGTTCCAATTCTTTTGTTAACTCGGTTTGTGTTCTATCGTATCCGCTTACTTCAATTCCTTTCGAATGAAAGTAACGGGCAATGGCACTCAT
>JAGIAB010000392.1 GCA_017745135.1 Flavisolibacter sp. | reverse complement strand
AAAGATCCACGGATATCCGATAGCTGCACGGCCAATCATAATTCCATCCACACCAAATTTGTTTTTATACTCCAGTGCTTTTTCGGGTGAATCAATATCACCGTTCCCGAAAATCGGAATTTGAATCCGCGGATTGTTTTTTACTTTGGCAATGTGGGTCCAATCGGCCACGCCTTTATACAATTGGGCTCTTGTTCTTCCGTGAATGGACAATGCTTTTATTCCCACATCCTGCAAACGTTCGGCTACTTCTTCAATATTAATCGAATGATCATCCCAACCCAATCTTGTTTTTACGGTAACCGGCAATGAAGTGGATTTGACAACCGCTTTTGTTAGCCGAACCATCAAATCAACATCTTTCAGCACAGCAGCACCGGCGCCTTTGGTAACTACCTTTTTTACAGGGCAACCAAAGTTGATATCGAGCAGATCAGGGTTTACTGCCTCCACAATTTTTGCACTTAAGGACATTGCTTCTTCATCGCCACCAAAAATCTGGATGCCAACCGGGCGTTCGTTATCAAAAATGTCGAGCTTTTGTTTGCTTTTGATCGCATCACGTATCAAACCTTCGCTGCTGATAAATTCAGTGTACATGAGATCTGCACCATTGGCTTTACAAACTGCACGAAATGGCGGATCGCTTACATCTTCCATAGGCGCCAGCAGCAATGGAAACTGAGGTAATGATATAGTGTCGATTTTTACCAAAATATTTTGTATTCTTTTATCGGGCTTATCTTGCGGGCTCCCGCAAGGCGGGACAAATTTAAAAACTTATCATTGGTGGAGAGCAATTATAACAATTCGAGAGGAGTTTCCTATGCTGCCGGTTTCTTCATGCTGATTGGTTTAGCAATTCTGGGATTGGTCATAGCAAGTGTTATTGGTGGCGGCATTTTAGTTGCTTCTGCCGGAGGCAATGTAGAATCAATGAAAACGGCCCTTAACGATCCGAAGAATGCGAACATGCTTCGCATCATTCAAGCAGGCAGTGTTATTCTCGGAATGATTGTTCCTACTTTGATAACAGCTTATATCCTGGACAGAAAGCCTTTACAACTCTTAGGCTTTCGCAAAGAAGTTGACATTTCCCAAATTATGCTGGTAGTGACAATCATGTTTACATCTTTATTTGTTGCAGGAGCTTTAGGATTTTTAAATAAGGATATAGCACAAGCATTTGGTTTAGGTAATTGGGCTGAACAATTAGAGAAATCCTATAATGAACAAGCTGCACTCATGCTTGATACCAAAGGTATCGGTGGCTTTTTAGTAAGCTTGTTTGTAATGGCACTTTTACCAGCCATTAGTGAAGAAATGCTGTTTCGCGGCGGATTGCAAAACTATCTTACAAGGGCAACGAAAAATCCCTGGCTTTCTATTATTGTTGTAAGCCTCTTGTTCAGCATTGTGCATTTTTCGGTGTATGGTTTTCTTGTACGTTTTTTCCTGGGCATTGTATTGGGTTATGTTTTTTATGCTACCAGCAATCTTTGGTTATCCATTACGGCACATTTCTTTAACAATGCACTCATCATTAGCAGTATCTTTTTTATGACCAACCAGGGAAAATCTATGAAAGAGGCAATGAGCAAAGAAGTTTCCGCTACTTACTGGGGTTTTCTGGCCTTGCCGGTAGTTATCTGGCTATTTACGGTTTTAATCAAAAACACTAACAAAGAAAAATTCCTCAACCGCAATCATGGCATTTAACTGGCAAACATTTAAAACCCGTGCATTAACTGCAATTGTTTTTGTTATGGTCATGCTTGCCGGCTTGTTATGGAACCGGTGGTCATTTTTTGTTTTGTTTTCGATTGTTCATTTTGGTGCATGGATAGAATACCAGAAACTGGTGAGCAAATTCAATCCGCAATACAACCAAATAAGTGCCGCTCATCGCTATGGAATCATGGTTGCAGGATGGTGTTTGCTTTTATTCTTTACTAATTATAGTTTAAAGGTCTCTTCACTGGCACTCACCGATATTGGTTTTTGGAGCGGAATTGTTTTTATGATCCTTCTGCCAGTGATCATGTTCATCGATTCAAAAATTGTTTTTCTTGGGAACATTCTTTATTCCATTGTGGGCATATTCTATATTTCGCTTCCACTTGGATTACTAATTGAATTGAGAACGCATTGGAGTGAAGACAATCTTTCTTTATCCTATACGGTTCCCCTGCTTATTATTTTTTCTTTGTGGATCAACGATACGATGGCTTACATTGTTGGCTCCATCATTGGTAAAACACCGCTTTCAAAAATTTCGCCGAAGAAAACCTGGGAAGGAACAGCAGGAGGTGTTGTTCTTACCATTATTGTGATCTGCTTACTTGCCTACTTCACAAAAAGAATTTCTGTTGCTGATGCAGGCATCATGGCTGGCATTGCCGGCGTTACAGGAACCTTAGGCGACTTGTTTGAAAGTAAACTAAAAAGAATGGCCGGCGTAAAAGACAGCGGGCAGATTATGCCGGGACATGGAGGCTTCTTAGATCGCTTCGACTCTTTACTTTTCGCATCTTTGTTTATTTGGATATACGCATCCTTTTTTCTGTAGCTAAAACCGGGAAACAGAAAAATGCAGACAATACGCAACGCATTCGCAACTTACCATAAAACTTACCAACCCGCTCCGTAATTCTACTAAGCGTAATAAAAAGCAGTACTACCCAATTTTTTTCTTCGTATTGAAATAGATGAATCTGCAGTATATTTTTACACTTACAGCCGAAAGGTTGAATCCAATATCCTAAAAACCGAACCTTATGAACTGGAATGCCTTCTTTGGTATTGCCTGCATACTCTCACTAACTGCGCCAGTGGCCGTCATTCTGTATCACCGGTACTATAAACACAGGAGCCTTGCAGCCTTACTGATCTATTACTGCATTACATTGATATATATCCTGATGTCGCAAAACATTATCCCTGTTAATACCAACATCCGTATCAACTTTGGCATTCTTAATAATTACCTCGATGTACCCCTGATGCTAACTGCGTTACTGTTCTTTTGTCCTAATAAACAAAAGCAGAATATTGTCCGTTTGCTAAGCTATTTATTTCTTGCATACGTAGTCTTGATCACCGCCATGCATGGATTTAAGCCTGTGTCTATTGTATATATAATGGGACCTGGCTTTGCGATCATTATCAGCTACACTTTTTATTTATTTATGCGCCAGGTGAAATTCACCATCATGCATGGTAAAAATCATGGCCGTGTAATGATGCTGGCAGCCATTTTCTTTTCTTATGCCTGCTATGCCCTGATTTATTATTTCTATTATGTTCAGAAAACACCTTATGTAAAAGATACAGAGCTGATCTATTTTATCGCAACAATTATTTCTTCGCTGGTAATGGCGATAGGATTGCATCTTATGAATAAGCGAATGAAAGAATTGCAC
>JAGIAB010000391.1 GCA_017745135.1 Flavisolibacter sp. | reverse complement strand
GGCAAAGGGCGTGTTGGCTGGTTTTGTATGGAAGACTATCATGTGTTCTCCTCTGCAAATCTTACAGATTGGACCGATCACGGAATGATTGTTACTCAAAATAAAGTTCCGTGGGTGCGGCCTGACAGTTACAGCATGTGGGCTCCGGATTGTACTGAACGCAATGGAAAATATTATTTCTATTTTCCAACCTCGCCCAATGATACGTCTTTTGGCAGGGGCTTTACAATTGGCGTAGCCATTGCCGATAAACCCGAAGGTCCTTATGTGCCACAACCAACACCTATCAAAGGTGTACGCGGTATTGATCCCAATGTTTTTATTGATAAAGACGGTCAGGCCTATCTCTATTGGTCGCAGGGAAATATTTATGCTGCAAAGTTGAAAGACAACATGGTGGAACTGGCTTCCGAGGTGGTTACATTGAAAGATCTTCCAACGCAAGGACTAAAAGAGGGTCCGTACCTGTTTGAAAGAAACGGTACTTACTATCTTACTTTCCCACATGTGGCGGATAAAATTGAAAGATTGGAATATGCCACCAGCAATAGTCCTTTAGTGCCATTCAAGATGACAGACAACCCAGTTAATTGCAAACGTTTCATCATTATATTTTGATTATAAGTTTTGTTTGCTGCAGGACCTTTCAGTTAAACAAGGATATTAAAACACAACTAGAAATCCATCATTCCCCCCTACTGTAACATTGACTTTTCCATTTGCCGGCACAGCCAATTTTTTAGTTTCAAAGGACCTTCATTTTTGTATGTTCGTTTGGTCGTTTACTCAATATCATTTTAATAAGGGTTGAATTATTTTTTGGAAATTTTATCACTAATACGGAAGAAATCAAAATCTGCTGAGCCGCCAACATTTTTAGTGGCATAGTTAAACAAGGTAAAACGGTAACCCATAAAATGCGGAAGTGTGTACGCCATTTTCAACTGGGTGCCTATGGGCTTCCAGGTTTTGCCATCAAGGCTGTAGAAGAAATCTGCTACATCTTTTCTATCAGTAAAATCGCATTCGGCTTTAAAGAAAACTGTTTTTTGATTCAGCGGAATTGTTTGGGCTTCCACTGGTTTTCCTCCGGTGGCATTGATCATCACAATTGTTTTGCTGTTACCTTCTACCCTCACGCCAACCAATCCATAATTTTTCTGCAACAAGGCCAATCCTGCAAAATCGCCGTCTTTCATATTGGAAACATCAAGCGAGGTAGAACCCGTACAAACAGGACCAATGGTACGTTGCGTTAATGAATTTTTTGCGGTCAGGAAATTTGTATCTACTCTTCCGGTAGTTAAACGCAAATAGCCTGGTCTTTTGCTAAGCGACCACAAACTGTTATCCGGATTGTGGTTCCACTGCCATACTAACGGTAGTGCGGGTTCGCCTTTCTTACGTGTAAACTCATCGGAGTTAACAATGTTTGGAATTAAGCCTTTGCTTACAGGAAGACTCAGGGTTTCAGGCACTTTTCCGTTTACACCCAACACCGGCCAGCCATCTTCCCATTTTACCGGAACTAAATATGGAATACGGCCCACTGAACCGAAATCACGGAACAAATAAGCAAACCATGTTCCATCAGGCCTGTCAATTAATCCGCCTTGCGCTACACCCAGGTCCTGAAGGGCTATTCTTCCCTCCCATGGCCCGGTAAGTTTATCAGCCCTGTGGATAATAACGGTCCTCATACCTCCTCTTGGCCAGGTAATGTTAAACAAATAGTATTTACCATTCACTTTAAAAAGTTGTGAACCTTCGCCCAAACTACTTGCACCAACACTTTGGCTTGGCTGGCTGACATCTTCAATGATCACCTGGTTGATACCTCCTTCCTTGATGCCGGATAAATCTTCCTTCAATTCAACAAGAGTTATT
Source organism: Flavisolibacter sp. (assembly GCA_017745135.1). Taxonomy (GTDB): domain Bacteria; phylum Bacteroidota; class Bacteroidia; order Chitinophagales; family Chitinophagaceae; genus Flavisolibacter. Next base: position 1,547 of record JAGIAB010000391.1, on the reverse strand, counting down.
TTTTTATTTGCGTAAATCATGTAGGTTTTTCCATCCTCAAAAAACAGGGAATGGTCATGCAGGGATGGACGGAAAGAAATTTCTTTCCATGGACCTTTCTCAATATTTTTTGTAGTGTAAATATGCGTCTTACCGCTTGTGGCCGAAAAAGTGGAAACATAAAAAGTACCATTATGGTAGCGTATGCTGCTGGCCCATGAACCCCTTCCATAAGTGAACTTTCCGTTGTCCAGGTTCATTTCATCATTATTTACCAACGTATCATAAGCATAGCTCACCAGCTTCCAGTTCACTAAGTCTTTTGATGACATGATAGGAAGACCAGGACTCATGTGCATGGTAGTGCTGCTCATGTAGTAGGTATCGCCAACACGTATCATTGACATATCCGGAACATCAGCATGGATGACCGGGTTCTTGGCTTGTGCTGAAAGTTTAATAGAACACATTGCCAATGCTGCAATTCCTAAGAAAATTTTTCTCATTTTATAATTATAGTTTTTACATCCACCCAAACGTCACATGATTGCTACATGAAAATATTCCTTTGCTTTTTTGAAACATGTGAGTTTGATCAGTGTTTTAAAATTGATTTATGTTTTAGTAATTATTTTATAAGCTTTACGCCTCCAGGTGTTTGAACTATTTTTTGGATCATGCCATCAGGATTGTAGGTACATATAATGTACACAAACAGACCTGAAGCAACTTCCACTGACACCTTATTTGAATTTGGAAGGCACATTTAATACGGCATTCAGTGCCGGTTTTGGTTTGTGCTGCCTATCCCACAGTAAAGGATAGTTCGTTCTGTTGGGCACAGGATAATCGTTCTTCCAGTTCATTCCATCATCTACTCCCCACAGTGTTACTCTTGCAATTTTATCTCTGCGTTTGTAAAAAATGGAGAACAATTCTTCGTATCGTTTTGTCAATTGTTGTTGCACGTTGGCAGGTAGACCTTTTTGATAGGGATCTAAAAAGGTTTTGAATTCCTCCAGTTGAAATTGCCTCTCACTCATACTTTGTCCAATGATCTGCCCTTCTTTTGTCAGTGGGAGTACATCAACATCCAGTTCTGTTATCATAACTTTCACACCACAAGCTGCATAAGCGTCAATAGCCTCTTCAATGTATTTGGTCTTTGGATAATTTAAACCCCAGTGTCCCTGCATCCCTACTCCATCTATACGGATGCCTTCTTTCTGCAGCATTTTTATCATACGCACAATGCCATCTCTTTTTGAAGGACGCCAGGCGTTAAAATCGTTGTAGTATAATTCGGTATTGGGTGCGTATTGTGCTGCAAACTTAAAAGCATACTTCACCACAGTATCACCATTGCCAATGGCATTTACCCATGAGGTAGGGCGATAGTTCCCATCTTCACCCATTATTTCATTCACCACGTCCCAGGCATTCACACGTCCTGCATACCTGCTCGAAACGGCTTGTATGTGACTTCTCATTCTTTCAATCTGCTCCTCTTTCGTATTCGGCTTCCCTCGCCCAGATCCCAGCCGAGTTCGGCGGTGTACTGGTTGATG
>JAGIAB010000390.1:3470-6433 GCA_017745135.1 Flavisolibacter sp. | reverse complement strand
GGAATACCGTCAGCTTGGCAATTCAGGATTAAAAGTATCGGCACTAAGTTTTGGCACGGCAACGTTTGCAGGCGCCACTGATTTTTTTAAAGCATGGGGAAGCACCGAAGTGGAAGAAGCAAAAACAATGATCCGCATTTGTACCGAAGCCGGCATCAATCTTTTTGATACCGCCAATACGTATTCGCAGGGCAGATCGGAAGAAGTGCTTGGTGAAGCTTTAAAGGGAATACGTAATGAAGTCCTGGTTTCAACAAAGGGCACCTTTCCAATGGGCGAAGGACCCAATGATTACGGTTCCTCGCGGCATCATATCATCAAACAATGCGAAGAAAGTTTGCGTCGCCTTCAAACCGATTATATCGATATTTATCACATGCATGGCTTTGATGGCACCACTCCTGTCGAAGAAACATTAAGAACGCTGGATGATCTTATACAAAGCGGTAAGATAAGATACATTGCCTGCTCTAATTTTTCAGGATGGCATTTAATGAAATCACTTGCCGTATCAGAAAGATATGGATGGAATAAGTATATAGCACACCAGGCGTATTACTCTCTTATAGGAAGAGAATTTGAATGGGAACTAATGCCGCTGGCCGTCGATCAAAAAATAGGAACCATTGTATGGAGTCCATTAGGCTGGGGAAGATTAACGGGCAAACTAAGAAGAGGACAGGCAATGCCCGAAAACACAAGGCTGAAAGAAATTCCGGGTACTGGTCCTGAAGTGCCGGAAGACTATTTGTACAAGGTTGTAGATGCCATTGATGAAATTGCAAAAGAAACCGGCAAGACCATCACGCAGGTGGCACTTAACTGGCTTTTACAAAGGCCAACCATATCCAGCATTATTATTGGTGCAAGAACTGAAGAGCAGCTAAGACAAAACCTGGGAGCAGTCGGCTGGAATTTAACTCCTGAACAAATAAAAAGGCTTGACGCTGCAAGTACACAAAGGTCTGTTTATCCTTACTGGCATCAAAGACAAAACCTGAAGTTGAATCCTATACCAACAACCTAACGGCATAGTCAGTTCTTTTTCAGCTTGCAGTTGCATTAATGTTCCGGATAACTCATTTTTAAAAATTCCTGGTGCTTGTTGGCACCAGGAATTTTTTATTGAGGTCATTATAGATCTTCAGCAACTCTGTAGATTTTCCTTCCTTATCAAAAAATGCCTCCCATGTATTCAATGGCTCCCAAATGGCAGAACCTTTTCCATGGCCGCCATATACATCAAAAGCAAGTTCATTTACTTCCCGTTTCAATTGAGAGTATTCGACAACGATCAGGTCTTTGCGATACTGTCTTGCAAGATCATCTAAATTGTAACGGAGATCTTCAAGCGTATTGTGCCAGCGTGGATAATAAGAAAGGCCAATAACATCGAAGGGAACGCCCCGCAAAATCATATTGTCCAAAAAGAATCTTGATTCATCATTTTGTCCGCCTAATGCAATGTGCAGCATAATGGTAATGGAAGGGTCAGCAGCCTTCACACCCTTTATGCCGGCATAAATCAATTGTGCAAGACTATCCAGGTTGTTAACATGTCCTTCAGGCCAGATCATACCGTGGTTGATCTCATTTCCGATTTGTACCATATCAGGCGTTACACCTGCTTTCTTCATTTGCTGAATGACATCCCTGTTATAATTAAATACGGTTTGACGTAATTGCTCAAAGCTTTGTCCTTTCCATGCCCCGGGCTTGAATTGTTTTTGAGGATCGGCCCAGGTATCGCTGTAGTGAAAATTGAGCAGAAACTTCATTCCTGCAGCCTTCACTCGTTTGGCCATTGCAATGGTATGATTCAAATCGCAAAAACCTTTCTTTGGAGAATAACCGCTATCCCCTTCAGGGTTTACAAAAAGACGAAGCCGGATATAATTCAAACCATTGTCCTTTAAAATTTGTACAGCATCTTTTGTTACACCGTTATCAGAAAATTTCATTCCCCTGTCTTCCAGTTCAGGAAGAAATGAAATATCTGCTCCCAGCATTTTATCAACAGGACGTTTGGCATGAATGACAGTTGCTGGCGGAGCACCATTGACTAAGGTTACCGCATGAGGATTTTCCGTTGGTTGAATCGAATGAATATCGGTAGCGCCACTGTATAAACTATCTCCTTTCGCTTCAAAGTGAATCATCGAAATGTTGGTACCTGCCTGAACGATCACCTGGCATTTACCATTGAACAATCTTCGCTGCCAGGCGCTGTCCATTTTATCCGGTTCATGACTGCTTGGATCACCATTGCCAACACCAATAATTTTGGCATCGCCTGTTACTGTAAAGCGTATCAAATTATTTGCATCAGGCACTTCCCTGTTATTATGGTCAATCACACTGATGTTAAGCACTACGGCATCTTTACCGTCTGCAAGCATAGTAGTTTTGGAAGGTGATACTACAATGGTATTTGGTTTTTCAGTCGTTTCAATCTTTGTGGTCAGCTTCTTTCCTTTTCTATATCCAATTGCTTCCAGTGTTCCGGGCTCATAATTTACATTCCATTGCAAATGTTTGTTGCGGGGCATATCCTTCTTACCTAAACTCTTTCCGTTTAAAAACAATTCAACATTATCGGCATTGCTGTTCACCCATACATCAATGGGCTGGCCTTCTTTTTCTCTCCAGTTCCAATGGGGAGAAATATGCAATACATCTTTATCGCTCCACCAGCTTTGATAGTAGTAATAAATATTTTTAGGGAAACCACACATGTCCATAATACCAAAATGTGAATTGATATTCGGCCATTGATAAGGCGTAGGTTCTCCCCTGTAATCAAATCCTGTCCATACAAAACCACCTAACCAAAAATCATTGGGTGCAGCTAACGTCCACCAGGCTTCAGCAGTACTGGCCCACCAGGGAGCAGTTATATCCTGGTCGGGAACATAGGCATTGATGGTGTCTTTTACATAAATGCCACGGGTAGTAACAGTGCT
>JAGIAB010000390.1:0-3410 GCA_017745135.1 Flavisolibacter sp. | reverse complement strand
TTGAGCAATTCTTCTACCAACCGGCTGTGTTTGTACCCATCCTTCTTCGTTACCAATAGACCACATAAAAACACAGGTGCGGCTCCTGTCCCGAAGCAATAAACGTTTGAATTGATCCACGTATTCGGGACTGCTGTTCAGCAAACGGTTTTCATCCATTACCAGCATACCCAGGCTATCACATGCATCGAGCAATTCAGGCGTTGGTGCATTATGCGATGTGCGATACGCATTGCAGCCCAAATTTTTTAATAAACGGATTCGATAGTATTGCAGGTAATCAGGCAAAGCACTACCTACTCCTGCATGATCCTGGTGATTGTTGGTTCCTTTTATTTTGACATGAACACCATTTAAGAAAACACCATTGGGTTTAATGTCAATTGTTCTAATACCAAATCTTTGCTTTACACTATCAATGACCTTTCCATTTTGTTTTACAACGGAAACAACACGGTATAAATAAGGATCTTCCAAAGACCAAAGACGTGGATTGCTTACAAGAAGGTTTTGCATTACGGTTGCCGTTCCGTTTACAGAGAGCGAAACAGGTTGTTCAACTGATTGTGCCAGTTTCTTTCCATTTCGATCGGTGAGATAAGTAAGAACAGTACCTTTTGAAAATAAAAGGTTTTTATTTTCAACAGTGGTTTCTACAGATATTGTTGCATTCTTTCCTGAAACTTTGGAGTAGGCAAATATGCCATCAGTAGCAATGTGCAAATTGTTGTGTTGGTTCAACCATACATGACGGTAAATGCCTGCACCTTCATAAAACCAACCTTCATATTGCGTGGCATCGACACGAACGACTAGACTATTTTCCTTATCATAATTGAGATAATCGGTAACATCATAAGCCACACCAACATAACCACTTTTGTTATTACCGAGATAAAACCCGTTGATCCAGAAATTAGCATCACGGAAAACACCATCAAACTGAATTTGAAAACGCTGACCGGAATCTTTTTTGGAAACGGTAAAGCGTTTGCGATACCAGCCAATACTTGTTTCAGGAAACAAGCCGCCTACAGGTTTATAGCCATGCGCCATTACATCAAAACTTTCTGAATTGACAAAGGGCAATTCAACAGCCCAGTCATGAGGAAGATTTAATTTGCGCCAGCTACTGTCATTAAATTTCGGATCAATAGCAATTCCTACGGCTTCACCGGTTTTTTTGAAAATAACATTGATGCTGTAATTAAAATCCTTTGATGCATCGGAAGCATTTCCAAAATGAAACCTCCAGTTGTCATCAAGATTAATTCTCTTTCGCTGAGAAACAGAAACCGTTTTAGCTTCTTGTGCAAAAATCATTTCTGGAAAAAACAGAGATCCGATAAATAACAGGCGCAATAGTATTTTCATTCTATAAGATTTGAGCGGAAGAAATTTAGGTAGTGATATACAAGGGACAAAACCGTTTGAAAAGTTTATTTCACACTGAGACGCAGAGAGAACAGAGAAAGAATGTTTTTCTGCGTTCTCCTTTTCTCTGCGTGAAATTTATCTTGTCCCCAATGGTATATCATTACTGAAATTTATTTAAATGCATTCAAAGCAAGTGTTGGTTTTCCACTGTTGTCAAACGCACCCTTTGTATAACCCTGCCAGTTATTGTAGGCTTCAGGCTCCCAATATAAAACGCCCAGTCCCCTGCCATTAGCAACCGATTTTACTTTAATTATTAAATCGGCAATAAAGGAATTACAGGCAGCCGGTTGATCCCAGCTCATTCCTACTTCCACCACCATCACATCTTTATTATACCTCGCAACCATGTCGTTCATATTGGCAAGGCATTGTGCATTCAGGGTCGACCAATTACCGGCTTCCGGGTAAAGCGACATTCCAATAATATCCCATTGAGCACCGTTGTTTTTTAAACCGTCAAAATTCCAACGGAACAAATTATTATCCCATCCGTTGGATACGTGAACAATCACTTTTATGGAAGTATCAACTGCTTTTACAGCGTTATATCCGGCAAGAACCAGTTGGGCATAGTTGTTCATATTTGTTGACGCTTTTCCGTCAGGCCATAACATGCCATCATTGGTTTCATTACCCACCTGTACCCAGGTTGGTGTAACGCCGGCTGATTTCAGCGCATTCAATACAGCAGTGGTATGATTGGCCAGCGATTGTTTCAGCGTAGCAAAATCCTGCGATGCCCAGGCAGCCGGCTTGGTTTGTTTCCCCGGATCAGCCCAGGAATCACTGTAATGAAAATCAATCATGATCTTCATTCCCATGTTTTTTGCACGTACGGCTTTTGCTACAACATCATTAGTACCATTCCATCCATTTGCAGGGTTCACCCAAACTCTCAACCTGATTGTATTCATTCCAAGGCCTTTCAATATCTGGATGCAATCCTGCTCAATACCCGCATTGTTATAAAACTTTCTTCCTGCAGCCTCCATTTCAGTGAGCCAGCCAATATCAGCGCCTTTTACAAACTCAGTTACAATGATTGGTGCCGGCGGATTTGGGTCGCCGCTACTGTTTGATTTTTTGCAGGTAAATAGCGCAATCGTTAAAGAGAGGAATACAAGATGAAATGTTCGCATTGGTTTAAAATTAATCAGAACAACGATCCATTCCTTTCATAAATTTATTTGTCTTTACTGGTTTACGAACTGACTTTGAACAAAAGTTTCAGATAGAAAAACAGGACTCTCTTTCTAAAGAAAACCCCTATCATTTAAAATACGGCCAAATTCAATTTAGCAATTGAATTATTTTGTTACCGGTAAAAATCCGATTCGCTTACTATATTTATCAGGAAAACCAAAATCAATGCAACTGCGGTGCTGCTTCATTTTATTGTGTCTGCTTGGTCACTCGATCATTTCTTATTGCCAAAAGCCAAACATAAAGTTTGGACACCTTGATATCAACCAGGGACTTTCTCAAAACAACGTGATGTGCATTTTGCAGGATAAGCGGGGTTTTATGTGGTTCGGAACCAGGGACGGCTTGAATAAATACGATGGTTACCGGTTCACAATCTACCGAAATGATCCTAACAACCATCACAGTATCAGCAGCAATTTCATAACCGGGTTAGCCGAAGATTCAAAAGGCAATATCTGGATTTCAACACGAGGTGGCGGATTGAACCGTTACAACCGGGAAAAGGACCAGTTTGAGCATTTCATGTATAGCTCCTCTAAAAACAACAGCATTTCCAGTAATCTTCTTGACGGCATGTACAAAGACCACAATGACAATTTATGGCTTTGCACAGAAGATGCCGGAATTGATTTTTACGACCAGGAAAAGAAAACCTTCCGCAACTTCCGGCATAGCGATAAAAACATCAATACGGTAAGCAGTAATAGCGTTCGATGCATTTTTGAAGACAGTGACTTTAATATCTGGATTGGTACCTATGACGG
>JAGIAB010000038.1 GCA_017745135.1 Flavisolibacter sp. | reverse complement strand
CTGTTAATATGTGCCGTAAGTTGGATAGCTGCAATACCTTTGTTGTGAATTAACCGGGTGTTTTCTGTGGATAAGCATGAAGTTTGATACTACCAAATTCATGGAAAATGATTTGTCCACGAATTCACACGGATAATAGTAATAGACTTTATTAAAAAAATAAGAATACTATATATTATTATATGGATAAGGAAATGTTGATAGCCCAAAATGAAATTGAAGAAAATGGTTTTCTTGATGTTGACATCGACCCAACGCTGGACCTTTTTGCCGAGATCGAAAGATTGAAGAAAGAAAAGAATGCCATTATTCTTGCACACCTGTACCAGGAACCCGACATCCAGGATATTGCCGATTATATTGGCGACTCGTTGGGATTGGCCCAGCAGGCTGCTAAGACCGATGCTGACATGATCGTGTTCGCCGGGGTACATTTCATGGCCGAAGGTGCAAAGATCCTTAATCCGTCTAAAAAGGTGGTTATACCCGATTTGAAGGCAGGATGTTCATTAAGCGAATCCTGTCCGCCACCGCTGTTCAAAAAATTCAGGGAACAACATCCCGATCATATTGTGATCTCCTACATCAATTGCAGTGCTGGTATTAAAGCTTTGAGTGATATTATTTGCACCAGCTCCAATGCAAAAGCAATTGTAAATAGTTTGCCGAAAGATCAGAAGATCATTTTTGCCCCGGATAAAAACCTGGGCGCCTGGGTGAATAAAGAAACCGGCAGGGATATGTTGCTGTGGAATGGCGCCTGCATGGTGCACGAGATATTCAGCCTTGAAAAAATTACAAGGTTGAAAGTGCGTCATCCCAACGCTAAATTTATTGCACATCCTGAATGTGAAGAACCTGTTTTGCGCATGGCAGATTTTATTGGTTCTACTACTCAATTGCTGGCTTATACTAAAAATACTCCTCATACAGAATTTATTGTAGGTACGGAAGCAGGTATTCTCCATCAAATGGTGAAGCAATCACCCGATAAAACCTTTATTCCTGCTCCTCCTGACAATAGCTGTGCCTGCAATGATTGTCCACATATGAAGCGCAATACGCTGGAAAAAGTGTATTTGTGCATGGAATATGAGCAGCCGGAAATTCTTATGGATGAAGAATTGAGAGTACAGGCAAAAAAATCTTTGGACCGGATGCTGGAGATCAGTGCGCAGTTGGGATTGTAATTTTCCTGGATTTAAGAAAATGATCGGGTATTCAGGAATTCCTATGGCAAAAACCTGGAATTGAAGAAGGTCTTGAAAGTAGATCTTATCATCATCTTGAATACTCTTTGACTTATTCACAGATTTCCACAAAAAACGTAAAGCTTATTAACAAATTCAGGATTGAATTCATTCATTGCAAAACAAATTCTGAGGTAGTTTTGGCGCATTGAATGGAAATGCAGACTACCTCATCTTCTCAAAAAAATTACAGGCTTTTATTTTATTTCATTCTTGCATGGCTGTTGATGAATATGCTGCAGGCATGCTTTCTTGGGTTAGATGGAGACGAAGCTTATTACTGGGTGTATTCGCGGCATTTGCAATGGGGTTATTTTGACCATCCGCCAATGGTGGCCTTATCCATTAAGTTGGGTGAGTTATTTGGACATGGATGGTTGTTCACAAGACTGGGAGCCATTTTATTTTCTGCAGCAACGGTTTATTTTGGATTTAAAGCTTTACCCGAAAGATTACAAAAAACAAAAGAGTACATTTTTGTTTTTGCTTCGGTAGTCTTTTTTCATATTTATGGTTTTGTTACTACGCCGGATGCACCGCTTTTATTTTTCACAGCACTTTTTTTCTATGCCTACAAACGATACCTGGAAAAAGAGAATGTGGCCCATGTTCTTTTCCTTGCCTTCAGTATTGTTGGCATGATCTATAGCAAGTATCATGGAGTTCTTCCGGTTTTCTTCACCTTGCTGTCTAATCCAAAACTGGTGTTAAGAAGATCTGCATGGATCGTGATGATATTGGCAACAGCCGCCTTTCTTCCTCATTTGTGGTGGCAGTATCAAAACGACTGGCCAACGGTTCGTTACCATCTTTTCGAAAGAAGCCAGGGCTCCTATAAAATTGAAAAGACAGCCAATTATATTCTCGGACAATTATTAATTCTCGGGCCTTTTACAACCATTGTAACATTGGTGCTCTTGGTTAAAAAAAGAACCAGGGGCGATGTTTATTTCAGGGCACATGTATTTACGTTCTTTGGTATCCTGATCTTTTTTCTTTTAAACTCTTTCAAAAAAAATATTGAACCACACTGGACGTTAACTGCAGCCATTTCCTTTGTTGTCCTGACCCTTGATCTGTTGGAAAGATCAACCGATAAATTCAAAACAATATTTTTCAGGCTGGCGGCTGCCAATATTGTTTTGCTTTTATTAGTGAGAGTTTTACTGGCAATTCCCAATACGCCTGCAAAAAACCTGGATCGATTCCAGGTACAGGTTTATTCACAATCATGGGCAGATAGTTTGTATAAAAAAGCTGCCGGCACACCAGTTGTTTTTGTTGACAACTATCACTATCCTTCCATTTATGCTTATTATCATCCCGATCAATTGAGCACCAGTTATTCAACGGTGTACTATCGCAAGAGTACCTATACTTTTCAAAATGGTGAAGCCTTTAATAACAAAACAGTTTATATCGTTCGCCAGAGTAAAATGGCTGATGGTGACATTGAAGTAAAGAGCAGTTATGTTCCCACCTTTCTTCATAAAGTAGATTCGTTTAAAGCCGTCTCCGGATTGAAGATTTCATGGTTAAATCCTTTAAAGGAGGCCAGTAAGAACAACCAAGTAACTGCCAGGATTGAGTTAAGCAATCCAATGAATTATTCCATTGACGGAAAAAATTTGTTTCTGAATTATACGTTTTTCAAATCGAAATCTGAATTCAAAACTTCAGAAAATATTCCTTTATCAAAAAAAGAACTTTTACCGGGATATAAAAAAACTGTCGACATCAATATTTCGTTTCCAATAGAACCCGGTACGTACAGATTGATCTTCTCCTTTGATCAACCCTGGCTGGGACCAACCTTCGCCAGCCCTTTTTACGAGGTTGAAGTGAAGTAATTGGATGCTCAGTGTTCTCTGCGCCTCTGCGTGAGTTCGTATTACTTTACTCTCACTAAAAACAAAGTATCCAGTGTTTCTTTCCTCGTATTCGGATTGATGAATTTCAAACTCATGGTACCAATGTTATAATCATGGTGTGAATACTGCTGAAGCACCGGGAGATTTTTTTGCCTCAGTTGGGCAAAAGAGTTTCTATCCGTTAATACCCATACAGGTTGATTTTGATTCAACACCGAATCAGAAAAAACCTTTTTCAATTCCTTACTGTAAAACTGGAAGGAAGGATTATAAATATCTGACCAGAAGAAAACGTTTTTTGGATCCACCTTATCTTTTGTTTCAAAAGCCAGTTCATTTCCTCCCTGGTAAGTTAGAAGCTGTGGATAAAAATTGGAGTTCAGTTGATAAAAAATAAAAGCACTTGTCAATACAGACAGGGTAATCATTTTTTGGAAAACTGGTTTTATTGTTCTTAAAACATAAACACCCAAAGCAACGAATAGGATAATGCCAACAAACACCATCCAGCTTTTTAAAGGAAATGCCCAGGCGTTGATGATCGCAGCAACAATCAAACACAAAATGCAAACAACCATCTGCGTCACAAACAAACGGTGTGTTACCACTTCAGCATTGACTTTCTCCAATAGATAAGCAGATGTTAATACAGCAACAGTTGGGAAAATGATGTTGATATAATGCGGAAGTTTAAAGCCGGAGAAAGTGATCATTACCGCCATGATCAAAAAAGTTCCAATCGTCAGCCATTCGTATTTTTTATTGGCAAAATTCCGTATACGGTTAACTACTGCCAGGTAAGCGATAACACTCCAGGGAGCAAAGGCCCATAAAAAGGAGTGAAAGAAAAAGAAATAATCTTTGCTGCCGGCGCCACCAAAACTTTTTCCTTCATAACGTTCAAAAGTTTGTTGCCATAAAATAAATTTCACTCCTGACCAGCCGGATTTGCCGCGGATAATTTTTTCAGGATGCAGATCATATTGCAAATAATAGCAGTAAAGTACCGGTGAGATAAAAGCAAAAAAAGAAACAATGATTAATAACAACTGCGGGTGATAAAAAGCACGCCAATCCTTTTTATAAAGCAGGTAAAAGAAAATGCCTGCTGCGGGAACAAATACTCCGATCAAACCTTTGGTGCTGAAAGCAAGCGCCAGCCCCAGTGCACTTCCTAAAACGTTGATGAATGATTTTTTATTTACCCAATCTACCAGTTGCCAGGTGGCAAAAGCAATAGAGGCTGTAAGTATTGCTTCCATTCTTACATCATTATTGGCAAGCATGAAAGCAAAAGCTGAAGCAATGACCAGGGCGGAAAGCCTTCCGCCTTCAGCGTTGTACAAACTTCTTCCTAAACGATATGTGGAATACACTCCAAAAATGGTAAAAAGAAAAGAAGGGAATTTGTAAGCGAAAGAGGTAACACCAAACAGGTGATAACTTGCGGCACTCACCCAAAAAAGCAAATGCGGTTTGTCCAAATAATCACGTCCTTCATCGATCAGGCTCACATAATCGCCGGTGAGGTACATGTGCAGCGCAATGTTGGCATGATGTGCCGAGTCATTATCCAATAGCGGAACAAAGAGGCCAATGATATAAACAATGCCCAACAAAAGGAACAACAGCCGGTAAATATTTCGCGGAAGAAAGGTGTACTTCACAAAATGGATTTGCGCAAAATAACTAAGTATGTGGCAACTCCTGTAATAAGTCTTTTACGTTTTGTTCGATAAGGTTGCGAACGTTGCGGAAATCTTCTTCGTTCATTTCTTTTGGATCGGGAATTTGCCAGTCAATGAATTTTTTGGCCGGCATCCAGGGACAGGCATCACCACATCCCATAGTTATTACAGCATCAAAAGGCGCAAAGCCTTTTACTTCTTCTAATGATTTGGAATGATGTGAGGAAAGGTTGTAACCCAGTTCGTTCATAGAAGCAATGGCTTTCGGATTGATTTTTCCCGATGGTTTGGAGCCGGCACTGTAAGCTTCCACTTCATTGCCTCCGTGAATTTTTGCAAAGGCTTCACTCATCTGGCTGCGGTTGCTGTTCTCTACACAAACAAAAAGGAGCTTTGTCTTCATGAAAGTTCTTTTTTCATTATTGTTGATGAAGAAGAACAAATGACACTGTATTCACTTGTGTTCTTGATAAAATCGGGAACATTATTTCGGTCAATTATCGTATAGCCTCTTTTTGAAAAAAAATCAGCAGCAGTTGTTGTCAGCAAATAAACCGTTTGAACGCCTTGCTTTTGCACGTAGTCTTCTATGAACTGGACCAATTCCGCACCGATGCCAGAATTTCTTTTTTCCGGTGAAACACTTAAGCTTCTTAACAAAGCATCCGTGTAATTGTATTCCACCGCTACTGTTGCAATAACGTTATCACCTTCTTCAACAACAAACAATTGTTTACCCGGATCAAGATCTTCGGTAGGTAAATTATTTTTCTTAAGCAGGGCAATAGCTGCTGAAAAACTATTTTGAGAAGCAGGAACGATATTCATGATTCACGGCTTTAAGAGAATAGATTTAACAACAACCGGTTCCAGGGTCACAACATGGTTTCTCGGCGTAAACAGTAATGCTGTAGATACCAAGCTTTGAATTTTTCAACTCCGTAAGCTCTTTTTCATTTAAATACTGCAGCAAAATATCATCAGGAATAAGGATGCTTTTTTCTTTCAAAACAGAAATATTTACAAAACCCGTCTCGTGAATGATCTTCAGATACTCCTCTTTTTGAATCGCTCCGGAAACACAACCTGCATACATTTCTGCAGCCTTTTTCAAATTCTCTGGTAACTCGCCATCAAGAACAATATCAGAAATGGAAAAATGTCCTTTGGATTTCAGTACGCGGAAAATTTCAGCAAATACATTCAATTTGTTTGGAACAAGATTCAATACGCAATTGCTTAATATCACATCAGCTTTGTTGGCACCTACAGGCATTTTCTCAATATCGCCAAAACGAAATTCAATATTGTTGAAACCAAGCTTATCAATATTGACCCTTGCTTTTTCAATCATGGCTTCAGTAAAATCAATGCCAATTACTTTTCCTTTTTCACCCACGTAACGTCTTGCGACGAAGGCATCGTTGCCTGCACCGCTTCCCAAATCAATCACCGTATCTCCTTCTTTGATCTTTGCATATTGCGTAGGAATTCCACAACCCAGTCCAAGATCGGCATCCGCATTGTATCCTTCCAGCTTTGTGTAATCATCAGCCATGATGGTATAAGCTTCATCACCGCAACACCCGGTAGCTCCACAACAGGAAGAAAGGTTTTGTTGTGTGGACTGAGTGGCAATCTGGCCGTATTTTTCTTTTACCAGTTCTTTGAGTTCATTATCTGTATTCATATACTTTGATTTTATTAGCAGCAGGCTTTTTCATTCTTGGTTTTAAGGTTCATGAAAAGGCTGCCAATATCGTTACTGAATTTTTCAAATGCTTTCCAGTTAATGCAGTAACAGGACCGAGGGCCATCCAATGTTCCTTCAATTAAGCCAGCATTTTTTAATTCCTTTAAATGTTGTGAAACGGTGGACTGCGCAAGCGGCAATACTTCAACAATCTCTCCGCAAATGCATTCGTTCTTTTGTGCAAGAACTTTCAGTATGGCAATCCGGGCAGGATGGCTTAAAGCTTTGGCAAATTCTGCCAGCTCCTGCTCTTTTTTCCCAAACTCTTCTTTTTTATGAAAGGCCATGTTTAATCTTATATCGCAAATATACGATTAAAGAATGCGGAGGTGCAAATTAATTTTTTGAAGCCTGTGTTCAGAAATTATAGTTTCATCAATCTTTCAGCAGCTGTTTCAAGAGCAGATTCTGTCTTTGCAAAACAAAAACGCAGCACCTGGTTATTGGTTTCATCAGTATAGAAAGCAGCGACAGGAATAGTAGCTACACGTATTTCTTTGGTCAATCTTATAGCAATATCTTTTTCAGCTTCGTCTGAAATATTTTTATAAGAATACACCTGGAAGTAACTGCCATAGCTTGGCAATGGTTCAAACCTTGTTTGCGACATGAGGTTTCGAAAAAAGTCTCTTTTCTTTTGAAAGAAATCTCCCAGTTGCAAATAATGATCTTTTTGCTTCAGGAAACTTGCAAGAGCTACCTGCTTTGGTGTGTCGCAACAAAATGCATTAAACTGGTGGATCTTCCTGAATTCTTTCATCAGGCTCGGAGATGAAATGCTGTAACCCAGTTTCCACCCGGTACAGTGATACACTTTCCCAAAAGAGAAAGAAACAAAACTTCTTTCCATCAAATCAGGATACCGGAGAATGCTTTGGTGCGGTTTACCATCAAACATCAAATGCTCATACACTTCATCGCTTACAATAATGATCTGCGTATCTTTTGTGATGGCTCTTAATTGTTCGATATCCTCTCTACTCAAAACACTTCCTGTGGGGTTATGAGGCGAATTGATCATGATGCCTCTTGTTCTTTCCGTAATCCTGGATTTGGTAAGAGCCCAATCGATTTTGTAGTCGGGAAAAGTCAAAGGGATTCTTACTGCCTTTGCGCCGTTAACTTCTATGGAAGGAATATAACTATCGTATCCTGGTTCAAAAACAATCACTTCATCCCCCGGTTGAAGAACAGTAGTCAAAGCTGTATACAAGGCATAGGTGCCGCCAGGTGTAACGGTAATTTGTGTATCAGGATTGATTTTAGTTTGATAAAGGAACTCCACTTTTTCGGCAATGGTTTCCCGCAGCGGCATATAACCGTTCATGTGCACGTATTGGTTATAGCCATCTTTCATGGCCTGGCACACCATTGCAACCAATTCTTCATTCATTGGGTAATCGGGCATTCCCTGTCCCAGGTTGATGGCTTTATTTTCTGCGGCCAGCACACTCATTACCGTAAAAATGGTAGTGCCGACATTGGGAAGCTTGGATTGTATTTGTGGTTGCAAAATGGTTGGTTTTTGTGAAAGTAAAATTAAGCTATAGAATTTGCCGCTACGCCTGTTCTGAATATAACTTGTTTCTTTTAATTGTCAGTAGTTATATATCTAACAAACCTGCCCTTAAGAACTAACCATTTCTTGAATCGGTCAAAACTCTAATCCCGAAGGGATGGCATTACTATAGAATCGCATTAATGCCCAATTATCATCTTAACTCCGAAGGAGTGGCATTAGATTCTATGTAAGAAAGTATCATCAAAAGAACAATCACCGAATTTATAATGCTCATATTCCTTTGAAAAAAATCTCTTTAACTCTTTAGAGCTTGCTTTGATCTAATGTCACTCCTTCGGAGTTTGGATTGTCTTTTAAGAATGTTTATTGCTATAGTAATAACACTCCTTCGGAGTTTTAGTTTGGCATATTCTATTGTTTATAGAAAGAGCTCTCGATTGATAACCACTTATAAACTAAAACAGCAAAACAGTTTTCGATGCGGGAATGAAATTTTCTTTCTTTTCTTATTTCCAATTCCAGTCGATCAAGAAAACAGTGTTAGAGAGTATCTTGTTTAATTCACTCATTCAAGATCGCCGTCGCTTCAATCTCTATCAAATATTCAGGTGCCACCAATGCTTTCACTTCAACCATGGAAGTGGAGGGTTTGATAGAGGAAAAGAATTCTCCATGAGCCCTTCCATATTCGTCAAAGCGACTTATATCGGTAACAAACATTCTTGTTCTTACTACATTTTCTAAAGAAGCTCCTGCTTCTTTTAAGGCCTTTTCTATTTTCTGTAAAATGAATACTGTTTGCTGGTAAGCATCATCCCTTCCTACCACCTGCCCGTTTTCGCCGGAGGCAACGGTGCCGCTTACTTCTATATGATTACCTACTTTAACGGCACGGCAATAGCCAACTTTATCTTCCCAAATTGCGCCGGAACTGTAATTCATTCTTGTGCTCATAAATTTCTTAATCGTATTTTAATGTCCTCGCCACTTCTTTCTGCAACAAGAATGAACGGAACCTGTACATTCAGTTCTGCCGCAAGAATTGACTTTAATGTTTGTATGGTAAAGTTGAAATCGATATGACCAGGGCGGAGAAAAATAATCCCGGTATGAACAATTTGAGATAAGTGCATAATTCTTCCAAAGTCAGCATCATGTGTTAAAACCACCCTGCCCTCTCTTTCAGCGAGAGCAATAATCTGTTGATCTGAACTTCCGCGAAGATTTCTCTATTTGATACTTTCAATCTGAAGATTTTCTTTTCGTAAAAAGTTTACAACTTCATCATGAATGTTCTCGTCTGCAATAATTGGAAATTGAAGCGGATGCATTAAGCAACAGCTTTTATTTTGAGCAAAACTTCGTTTTTGCTGAATTGTGCAGCATATAAAATAGCCTCTTGCACACCATCTTTTGAAAGGTGAGGATAGCTCTTTACAATATCATCAATACTTGCGCCGGAAGCTACAAGTTCCAGTATGAATTCGACACTGATCCGCGTCCCTTTTATACAAGGCTTGCCGCCTAAAACAGCAGGATTGGCTTCTATGTGTTGAAAAGAGTTCATAATCAAATTTACTCTATTTACCAGCTATTCTCATAGTTGGCTTTGCGTGACATATTTGATCGAAACATTTTCAGGTTTTACGGGAGGCTCGCAATGAAAACGCAATAAAATTTGAGTGAGGGTAACCACGTCCTTCTGGCAATATTCAACAATACGGTCTAAATCTTTTTCGGTCCAGTAAACATGATTGACCATGCTGCCGTCAATATCATCCTTCGGCGAAGGAATGCCCAAAACCTTTGCCAGCAGTTTTAAGGAAGTAAAATTTTTATAATCGCCGAACTTCCATAGCTCCATGGTGTCAAGATGACGAACTTCCCAGGGTTTTCTTCCCGAGATCTTCAGGGCTTCAGGAATGGCAATTCCATTAATGATCATCCGGCGACAGATATAGGGATAATCAAACTCTTTTCCGTTATGTGCACACAAAAATTTATCGGCTTCTCCGCTCCACTTCTTCAGCATCTCGGCAAACTCTGTCAGCAATTTTTTTTCATCATGCCCGCAGTACGATTTGATGATCATTTTCCGGTCTTCACCTGCGCCTTGTAAATAACCACAGGATATGCAAACGATCTTTCCAAACTCCGCATAGATGCTGGCACGGGGATAAACCGATTCACTGGTCTCTTCTTCCTTATTACGGTTGATGATTCCTGCTTTCAGATCCCATAGTTCTTTCCAGTCATCCGGAAGATGATTGTAGGTTTCATACTGCGAAACCGTCTCAATATCGAGGAAGAGAATGTTGTTGAAGTTCATAATTAGTTCAAAGTTCATAGTCGAAAGTTCAAAGTCGCGAAAGACTTTAAACTATGAACTCCCGACTTTTGACTATAAAAATTTTTCCCCCTTGTTCCGCTTCACCTCTGCCACATATTCCTTGATCTCCTGTTCTTTTTCCTTATGGCAGATGAGCAAAACATCTTTGGTATCTACTACAATATAATCATCTAATCCCTGCAAAACAACCAGTTTTTCATCGGGAACGTGTACAACAGATTTATTGGTATCGAATACAATTACATTTTTTCCTGCCACTGCATTCTCAAAATAATCTTTGTCCATATTTTCCCAGGCGCTGTTCCAGGTTCCAAGATCACTCCACCCGAATGAGGCGGGGATCACATACACATTGTCGGCCTTTTCCATCACACCAAAATCGATGGAGATGTTAGGACATTGTGGATAGATCTGTTCAAGCACCTGCTTTTCTTCCTTTGTATTGAGCTTTTCTTTTTCAGAATGAAACACCTCGTGAACTTCCGGTAAATGTTTATGAAAAGCTTCAATACCATTTTTAATTTTCCAGATAAAGATGCCCGAGTTCCAAAGAAAATCTCCGCTGGAAAGAAATGTCTTTGCTAATTCTTTATTTGGTTTTTCAGTGAACGTCTTCACTTTGTATACAGAAGGAATGGCCTCGATGCCTTCGTGCTGAATGTATCCATAACCTGTGTTGGCGTATGTTGGTGTGATGCCGATGGTAACCAGCGAATTAAAATGATGTACAAAATCCAGCGCCTCTGTGCAAACTTCCAGGAAGCGGTCTTCATTCAATATCAAATGATCGGCAGGCGCCACAATTAAAGAAGCATTGGGATTCAGTTCCTGCAGCTTGAAAGAAATATAAGCAATACAGGGGGCTGTGTTTTTGCGGAAAGGCTCTCCCAAAATATTTTCTTTCGGTAATTGGGGAAGTTGCTCCTGGGTTACATTCAAATATTCATTGGCTGTAACCACGTAAATGTTTTCTACGGGTACCAAACGGGCAAAGCGTTCAAAGGTGTGTTGAATCAATGTTTTTCCTGTACCCAGAATATCCAGGAACTGTTTTGGATGGTTTACCCTGCTCAGGGGCCAAAACCGGCTTCCGATTCCACCGGCCATGATCGCTATATACGTGTTCTTATTTTTCTGATGGATTTCCTGTTGCATTACTAATTTTTATTGCACGAATGTTCGCGAATTGCACGGATCCGTTCCTATATTGAGTAACCACTCAACGCAATGAAAACAAAAAAATTCGTGTAATTCGTGCGAGCAATTCGTTTTGTCATTATATCAAACCTTCTTTAACTAAGTCATGAAGATGCAGGATGCCAAGGTAGGCCTGATTTTCGGCAACAACAAGTTGTGTTATTGAATTCTTTCGCATAATATCCAGCGCATTCACCGCCATTTCAGAAGGAGCAATCGTTTTTGGATTTTGCGACATGATATCCCTGGCCATGATGTTTTGGATGGTATCACTCTTTTCCAGCATCCGCCGCAGATCACCATCGGTTATAATGCCGGCCAGCTTGCCATCAGTGCCGGTAACGGCAGTTACACCCAGTCTTTTTCTCGTCATTTCCATAATCACTTCCTTCACCGAAGCATCTGTCTTTACCTCCGGCTTTGCATTATCAACATACAGATCCCCTACACGGAGATATAATTTCTTTCCCAGTGCACCTCCCGGGTGAAACCTTGCAAAACCTTCGGCATTGAATCCTTTCTTTTCCATCAGGCAAATAGCAATGGCATCGCCCAACACCATCTGTGCCGTAGTGCTGGTAGTGGGGGCCAGGTTATTGGGACAGGCTTCCTGTTCAATACTGGTATTGAAAATAAAGTCCGATTTTTTAGAGAGATAAGATTCAACCTTGCCCGTCATAGCAATCAGGCAATTGCCAAAATTTTTGATCAGCGGCACCAACACCTTTATCTCCGGGCTTTCACCGCTCTGGCTGATGACGATAACAATATCTTCCTGCTGCACCATTCCCAGGTCGCCATGAATGGCATCTGCAGCATGCAAAAAGATAGCAGGAGAACCGGTTGAGTTTAGAGTAGCCACGATCTTCTGGGCAACGATGGCGCTTTTCCCGATTCCGCTCACCACAATCCTTCCCCTGCATTCGGCCAAAGTATCAATAGCCTTCTCAAAATTGTGATCAAGTAAAGAAGATAGCTGCCTAATCGCCGCAGCCTCCATTTGAATTGTTCTTACCGCCGCTTCCCGTATAGTAGCTTGTTTTTCCAAGGGCTCAAAATTAGAAGATATTATTAGTATCTCGCTGAGACGCAGAGAATGCGGAGGTTTTCTCTCTCTGCGTCCTCTGCACCTCTGCGTGAACCTTCCTTCTCTTGACGCTAATCATTATTAAAGACTCTTCCAACCCCAAACCCCAAACTCCCAACTACAAACTTCATTTTAACTTTTAAATCCCCTCAGCCGTTTGTAAATTCGTCAACAATTTTTTTAACAGTGACAGCCTCCGAACGGCTGCTATCCGTATCTTGAAAGACCACCCTTAAAACCTGGTCCGACAAACCGATAACCGTTCACCTGCTGTCAGTTTCTAAACCCATAAGCTTTTTAGCTCAAAATATCTTGACAGAATGGCCACGAAGAAGACCGCAACAAAAAAAACAACAACCAGTTCAACTGCAACTATTGACATCGACCTGAAATCAGCGCTTAACGAACATTTTGGTTTCAAAGATTTTAAAGGACAACAACTTGCAGCAATCGAATCCCTGCTCTCCGGCAGAGATACCTTTGTCATTATGCCTACCGGCGGCGGCAAAAGCCTTTGCTACCAGTTGCCGGCCATGATACTGCCCGGTGTTGCCATCATTGTAAGCCCACTCATCGCCCTGATGAAAAACCAGGTGGACCTGGTGAGAGGCTACAACAGTAACGACGATGTTGCCCATTTTCTTAACTCAACACTGAGCAAAAAAGAAATAAAAGAAGTACACGACGACCTTAAAGGTGGACGTACAAAATTGCTTTATGTTGCCCCTGAAACATTGACCAAGCAGGATAATATGGATTTCTTTTCCGATCTCCAGATCTCCTTCTTTGCTGTGGATGAGGCGCACTGTATTTCTGAGTGGGGACACGATTTCCGTCCCGAGTATCGCCGCCTTCGGGATATGATGGATGTGATCAGCCCTGCCGTCCCCGTTATTGCCCTGACCGCTACTGCTACGCCTAAAGTGCAAAGCGATATCGTCAAAAACCTGGGACTTCGTGATCCGCAGATCTTTATTTCATCTTTTAATCGCGATAATCTCTATTACGAGATCCAGCCGAAGATCAAAAAAGACGAGACCATCAAACATATTGTCCGCTTTATTGTCGGCAGCAAAGGCAAAAGCGGGATTATCTATACCCTCAACCGCAAAACCACCGAAGAGCTGGCCGACATCCTCAAGGCCAATGGCATCAAAGCCGTTGCCTATCATGCCGGTCTGGATTCCAAGCTTCGTGCAGAGCGGCAGGATATGTTCCTGAACGAAGACACACAGGTCATCGTGGCTACCATCGCCTTCGGAATGGGAATTGATAAGCCCGATATCCGCTTCGTCATCCATTATAACATTCCAAAGTCCATCGAAAACTATTACCAGGAAACCGGACGTGCCGGCCGCGATGGTTTGGAAGGAAAATGTATTCTCTACTATTCTCATAAAGATGTTTCCAAGCTGGAACACCTGATGCGTGACAAGCCGCTGAGTGAACGTGAAGTGGGCGCACAGCTCATCAACGAATCTGTGGCCTATGCCGAGAGTGGTGTTTGCCGCCGCAAGATCTTACTGAGCTATTTTGGTGAAGAATACACCGAGGAAAAATGCGGTAACTGCGATAACTGTAAGCATCCAAAAGAAAAGATCGAAGCAAAAGACAGTGTGGTCAAAGCCATTAAGGCCATCAAAGCCCTTGACGAACGCTTTGCCACCGATTATACCATTCGCATCATTACCGGCCACCTGACGCCGCAAATTCAAATGTTCCGCCACGAGGGATTGCCGGAATTCGGGATCGGTAAAGATCAACCCGATCATTTCTGGAACTCACTCGTTCGCCAGATGCTGCTCGAAGGCCTGTTGAAAAAAGACATCGAGGAATAC
>JAGIAB010000389.1 GCA_017745135.1 Flavisolibacter sp. | reverse complement strand
GGTTAACGCCGCCCAAGATATACTTGTTATGGGCACTGTTTTATTTTTTGTTTTTGGTAATCGGTATTCCTATATATAATAATGGACATTCAGGCGGAGAGCAACGTCCATTAACTTTTATTGCTTATTCCATAAATTATTTTTTATATGGCATAATATGCATTAGTTTCATAATTATACCAGTATTTTTTTTAAATTGGTTTAAAAGATATTGGGTTATACCTATTGCTATCGGAATACTGTTTCTTGTCATTTTAATAGGTGGGCTTACTAATAAATAATCATTACTATAATAGGGAACAAGTTATTATCTATTCGGGTTGACAATGAAAGGTGTCGGGTATCAGAATGCAAGTGTGGTTTTTAATAAATATAAATACAATGGAATCGAGCAAAATGAGGATTCAGGATTAAACCAATATGATGCATTTTATCGTAATCTCGATCCGCAAATAGGAAGATTTTGGCAGTCTGATTTGGTTACAACTCATCACGAAACGCCCTATGCTACGATGCAAAATAACCCCATTATGAAAATGGATTGGTTGGGAGATTACTTTACATGGGCAAATAGTACGCTTGAAGATACATATCATAGAATGCGAAAAAGGAATAATGAATTAATGAATGGTTATTTAAGCGAATTAAATCATCTTGATTGGAATGATAAAGCTTCAGCGGATCGCGCTGATCAATTAGCTACGCTTATCAATGCTCACTCAGATTTAAATACTCAATGGGATGAAATGGATCAATCGGATGTGGAATTTCATGTATCAAGTGATATGCCTACAAAAGGTGGCGCTGGTGGAGAGACCGATTTTTGCACAACGGATATGAGAGTGAACGTAAAGCTTGGAATACATCAAAAAGATATTGGAACCATGGCGCATGAGTTTAGACACGGTTACGGTTATCTTAATGGAGAATTAGTAGGGAGAAATAATGACGTGTACGATCAAATGGATGAGGTTGAAGCATACAAAGCCGGATTCTTGTTTACAACAAAAGACGCGATTAAGATGGTTGCGAAAGATCAAGTGGGTGAATGGTTTAAGACGACACAGGTAAAAACAGATTTATACAAAGGATTAGCTGGAAGAGAGGTACAGCTAACGTTAAATACGCCTGCTGCGGAGTTTTTGAAATATAACCTCGATAGTAGAATTGGAAGAGTTTTGAATAGTAAGAATAATGCGAATATGACATCAGTGAAGGATGCGATTGACTTTTTAAATAAACGAAGTCAAGGCGTGCACAATAAGAACGAGATTTTTTATGATAATTTGTTGAAAAATAGAAATAAACGATGAGAATAGCAATATGGGGTATGATTCTTTTTATCGGGTGGATGCCCGTATACAGTCAGGATTTCAGAAAGCAAAAACTTGATTTTAAAGAAAGGAAGGAAGGCGTAATAGCTAAGTATGCCATTAGCTTGGGGCCGCAAGGTTTGGGTAGCATAATACTTTTATACAAAAACGGGAAATTTTATTACTCGGAAGGAACGGATATGGATCATGTCTATAGTACAGGGACTTGGCAACAAAAAGGCAACACAATTGTTTTTGAAAGTTTTTTTTCAAAAAGTGGGCTTTCGATAAAGATCAATTATATTGATACTGTAGATGTTGTTCAAAATCAATTATTTCATATTGTCAAGAACGAGGAGGGCGGGTTACTAACAGATGCCTTGGTTCAAATTAACAATGCGAACATTGAATATTATCCTCTTGGGGATGTTTACACATCAAAACCTATTAGTGTAGATAGTGTAAGAGTGCGATTTGAAAAGGGCTTTGTCTCTAATTGGGCGAAGGTGGAGAATAGGCCCTACAAGGCATTGTCTATAATAGTTTTGACATCTCTGGATATGAAAAATTTTGTTCAGCTAAATCAATGGAAATTCAAAAAGATGGGTGATTTGTTAGCAAGGATTAAAGAGTAGCCCATTTTTAAAGGGCATGGGTAAAGCCCGGCGTTCGCCGGGCTTTATTGTTACTGAGCATAAGCTTCTTTAGTTTTATGATCTCTGAGGAACGCATCCATGACGACGAACAGGCGGATCTATTCATTTTCGGGTAGCTGCGGGATATCGTTTGTCGCTCTTTATCAGCAGCTCGGCCGGCCACTGTGACGCATGGTGACAAGGCGTTTGCTGCCATTAAGATCGGCTCGATGCCTGGATATATCTTTATCTTTTTCCTGGTGCGGAAGTAAGCCTTTTGATTTTTGCATCCTGCGCATCCAGTTGCTTTTTGAGATCAATCACATAGAGTGTCAATTCCTCAATTTTAGCCAGTAGCTTTTTATTCATTTCGCCAAGCTCAATCCCGTCTTTTATCACGGCTGCTTCCGTTGGTATTCCGGGAAGGGTGCCCTTTTGTTCAATATGCTTTTCCACCTCCTCAAGGGGTAAACGTTTGTAATCCTTTTTTAAAACATAGTCTGACCAGCCGGTCATATCTACTTTCACTTCTTTAGCGTGTACTTTACCATTTACATCCAGCTTGTTTTGGGGATTAATTATTCCAATGCCAAGATTTCCATTTCGGTCTAGTCGCATCTTTTCTGCACCGTTGTATGTCGAAAAACTGATCCATCCGCCATCCTCACTATCGCCTCTGTGAAAATTGATGGCACTATTTATTTTCCCATAAAAGGAATGCTCAATGGAAAAAGACTTTCCGCCATAGGAATCGCCATAACCAGCAACCTTTGTTTCCCAGGAACGCACACCAAGGAAGGTGCCTTCACCGTAGCTGTTTCCTTCCGGCAGACGGGATAACACAGATCCCAGTAAGCCACCGCCGCCAGGCTTGCCTACATCCAGCAGCGCCCTGGGGTTGTCAGTGCCGATGCCCACATTGCCGTTATATTGCCAGGTCATTACCTGTTGATCGGGAATGTTACTCTGATTGGAAGCTCCATTGACGAAAAGATCCAATTTGGATCCCCACGCGCTGGGCCCACCATGACCGATCCGGAACTCGGCGCTTTCCGTCCATGCATAATCGGGTGTTCCTACCCTGGTAAATTTTAGCACACTTTTGGTTGGAGCTGTGTTACCTCCTGGTCTACTTTCAGCGTATTCAACAATTTGCAGGTGTACATCGGGATTTGTAGCGCCGATGCCCACATTGCCGGATGAGGGAAAACTATTGGTTTGCGCCTGAGTTTTGCAGACGCTCAATAAAATAATAAGCAAAAGGATTTGGTTTTTGTAATTCATATAGCAATGTTTAATTGGTAAGGGGGTTATTTTTTTATTTGGGTTTTAAGCAGATCGATTTCTTTTTGCTGGCTTTGGTTTTGCTGATATAATGTTTTGATTGCCTTATTTTGTTCAATAAGGTACAATGTCAGTTCTTCAATTTTGCCTAGCAATTTTTTATTCATTTCGCCAAGCTCAATCCCGTCTTTTATCACGGCTGCTTCCGTTG
>JAGIAB010000388.1 GCA_017745135.1 Flavisolibacter sp. | reverse complement strand
ACCCGACGCTTCAGAGCCTGAAGTATCGGCCTTCAAATTGATGTAAAGAGGCTTCTCGTTTGAAATTTCCGGTTCGTCTTTCATTGCAGTTACTATCGGAAACAGTAACAACAAAAAAGGACTGAACAAACCGGTTTTCACTAAGTTTCTTTTCAACATTGTTTACTTTTTTTTAGGTGAAACAATGCCGACCCTTAGATTTTGGATTGGGTTAATTAATCACGGGATAGAGGGGAGATCATTCATAGGAAAAGGGAAGGTTCATACAAATAGGTTTTCCGGGGGACGGACGTTTGGCTTTTCATTGTCCGGAAACGTTCTGGTGTTTTCGTTAGTATGAACTGGGAGCAAATCTAACCCGTGATTTCTCCAGATCATAACTTTTCAATCCATGAAAATTTACGGTTCATACATAACTGTATAGGTTTCAGATGCGTAAGGCTTTAATAAGTGTGGATGAAAATGTGGCAGTGACACGCCTGTACTGCAGCAAAAAAATTTATGCATCAGAATAAAAAATTAATGATGGCCGAATGTATCCTTTCGCAATGGCATAATATTTAACAGAGTATTTTTTATCATTATTCATGTTTTAAAAGCAAACAAATGAAGAGAGTCATTTTGATCGGATGCATGATATACTCAACAGTAATCTTTGGCCAACAGCCTGACACTCTTATAAAAAAATTAGATAGTCTGAGTAAAAAAACGGACAGTGCAGGAAAGCAGAACAATAACACAAATCCTTCCGCTTACAATGAGGCAACCAAATTAAATTTCAAAAGTTATTTCATTTTACTCGGAAGTGATTTAAAGCAGGCATTCACCAAACCTTTCCACATGACAGCAGACGATTGGCTTACCACCGGAAAATTTGCACTGGTCGCCGGCGGATTAGCATTAACAGAAGAATCGATACAAAAAAAAGCAGTAGATCTTAGAAATCATAATCCGAATTTGAGAGCAGTCAGTAAATATGTTACCAATTTCGGCGGCCTTTATGAAGCCTATGTTCTTGGAGGACTGGGAGCGTATGGTTTTGTTTTTAAAAACGAAAAAATGCAAACCACTACTTTGCTGGCAACGCAGGCCTACATTACAGGAGGCGCTGTAGAGAGTGTGCTTAAGTTTTTAACCGGCAGGCAACGTCCTTATTTTACGGATTCAACCAGGGTTGAAGTAGAACCTACTTTTTACGGGCCTTTTTACAAAACCCCAAGGGATGGCAGGGGCAAAAGAACCAATAGTTCATTCCCGTCGGGGCATACTACCGTAGCTTTTGCTGCAGCAACCGTATACGCAATGGAATATAAGAACAAGCCGTTGGTGGGTATTTTATCTTATTCCGCAGCCAGCTTAATTGGCTTAAGCAGAATTACCGAGAATAAACATTGGGCAACGGATGTTTTAGCCGGAGCTGCGATTGGTTATTTAACAGGCCGGCTTGTTGTAAATAATTATCACCGGTACGCAAAACTCAGAGCACCGCAGTTAAAGAAAAACAGCGTATCGTTCAACCTTCAATATAATCATGGAGTTATAATGCCGGGATTGGTCTATACTTTTCGTTGATTGTAAAAAGTCTAACTATGGCATTATCGTTGCGCCTGAATTAAAAACTCTTTATGAAAAAAGAAGACCTTCAAAACTCGCAACAAGGAACAGGCAGTGCCGAAAACAGAGGCATTAACCGTGATGAACAAAAAAATCAAACTACCAATATTTCGGGCAGTCAACAAAAAGATATCTCCCGGCAGGCAGGACTTGGCCGTGATCGCATGACTGATATTGAAGGTTTGGGTGGGATGAGCGGAAGAGAAGATCTTGCAGGCGGCGATGAGGATCTGACCAACGAAAACCTGAACGCTGCAAACGATCAGTAATTAATTCCAGTTCCATACAACAACATCCCATTCGTCCATTGCATCCTTGTAAGTGTAAATGGTTTGAAAGCCTATTTTTTCATGGGCTTTTAAAGAACGAAGGTTACTGGTAGATATTTCTGTAAGCAGAAAATCATACTGACTGCCATAAACTTCTTTGTGCTTTTGATACAGCATGTCCACAATGCCTTTGCCCCTGTATTCTTTAGCAACACAAATCTGTCCCATGCAATAAAACCGGTAAGAGGACAGAGGTTTGTTTTTGTATTGAACCGCTTCAAGATTGCGGAACATGGTTTCCAGGTCGGGGTGAAACGCTTTGGATTCTTTCAAAGTAGTTAGGGCGTATGCTACCACCCTGTCTTCATCTTTTACAATAATACTGGGTGATAACCTGTGCATGTTTTGCAACAATTCTATTGAATACAACCAGGTAACAAAACCTTCTTTTTGCTGTGTGCTTTTATCGAGGTGTTGCTTCAGGTTTTGTTGACTCAACCGGTGAATTTGAAGTAGTTCGTTTTCTGTTGTAACGGTTGTTGCTTTCAACATGGCAACAAGTTAACGTTTATCGAAAATTGTTTTCACTTACACAAACAAAAAAGCGATCCATTCCTGAACCGCTTTTATGTACAATTTGTCCTTGTATTGTATGATTGTATTGCTGTTAAACCTTTACACATCATCAGCTACACCTCTGCCTCTTCCTGCAATTAAACTAAGTACGAACAACACAAGGAAAATAAAGAATAAAACCTTAGCTATACCAGCCGCACCCGCTGCAATTCCACCAAATCCGAAAATAGCTGCTATGATAGCTATAACCAGAAAAATAATTGTCCAACGTAACATAAGTTTAATTTTTAAGTTAGATAATACTTCTATTAAGACATAAAACATGCCAGCGTCAAAACGGGTTAAAACCATTCAACGGTTACAGGCCTGCAGCACTGCATATTGTGGAAATAATTGTGCAGCCGAGTTTAAGCCAATGTATATTGCTAGTGAATAATAGAGGAAACAGATTTTTTTACAGAGGACAACACTTCCGTAATCACAGATTCACATACTGCAGGAGGAACCCCGGTAAGCATTAAAGATGCGGCATAAGCCAGCACACTGCTTATTTCAGGAGTCTTCAGTCTTTGAAGTGTAAATCGGTCTCTTATTTTTCTGCCATTCATCGTTTACACTCATCAAAAAAAAATGCCAGAGTGTTTTTGAATTGCAAAAATTAAAAGAAGAGATCGCTATAAAGTGCTTAAAGGGAATTCAACAGTCATGGTGCAGCCTTCACCCGGAGCGGTTTCAAATTTTAAAGATCCACCCAATGTTTCTGCACGGCTTATCATATTGGTAATGCCATTGCCTTTGCTTTTCTCTTTCAGGTCAAAACCAATTCCGTTATCCTGAACCTGCACAGCTATATCATCGTTCGTTCCTGCAATCACTACTTTCACCGATGTTGCACATGCATACTTGATAACATTGGTAATTTGCTCCTGTATAATCCTGTAAATGGTGGTTTGCAGTTCCTGGTTGAATTCACGGTTCTTAATAC
>JAGIAB010000387.1:3197-3454 GCA_017745135.1 Flavisolibacter sp. | reverse complement strand
AGTCAATCGAGCGGCGTTCATCTATTCCTGCCAGTGCCGGTCCCACAAGTGTCTTGCTCACATGATGGCAGGCTGCACATCTTGCAGCGAAAATGGTTTTCCCTTCTTCTGTTGGTGGCGCTGCAAATACTGAAAATCCAAAGAACAGGATGGTGGCTGCTAAAATGATTTTCGCTTTCATTGTGTAGTGCTTTATCGGCTTTCTGTTTGCAAATCTCATCGGCAGCGGGAGTAAAAATCATTACGAACAACAGGCC
>JAGIAB010000387.1:0-3187 GCA_017745135.1 Flavisolibacter sp. | reverse complement strand
ACAGGCCGTTGTATGATTTTCGTCAGGTTTTTATGATACTATTTTAGCAAGTGATGGGTTTATCAAATTAAAAAAGGCGATCGATTGATCCCCTTTTGACTTATTCTCCTGAAAAAATTTATTTGGTGCTTACTATCTGATAAGTAACATAATCCTTTCCATCCTTATAAGCTGCATAGGCAACCACGGAAGAAGTTTCATTCAATGGTGTAATAACCGGGTAGCTTGCATTGGAGTCTTCTGCAGTTATATAATCTCTTGCTTCAGTTTTGCCTTCTGCATTTCTTCTTTGAATGCCGATACGTTTCACTACTTTATTTTTGGCAAACTGCATTTCATCCCAAACAATGATCAATTCTCCATTAGGTAAAGACGTCAATTGTGGATGCGAACCGAATGCACTGATGCTGTCGGCTCCGGCAAAGGTTTTTCCATTATCCGTAGTCTTTGTATAAAAACATCCTTTGTTTTTTCCGCCGGTGAACCAGGCAAAATGAATTCCATCTTTATTTTCAGTCATAGCAGGACCCGTATGCGGACAACCTTTGATTACCCAATTGTCTTCATTAATGCGTTTAGGTTCGGAAAAAGTTTTACCGCCATCCGTTGAAACAATATGAACCATGTCACGTATGCTGTCCTGGATAATACCTCTGAATACGGTATGTATTCCACCTTGCTTATCCACAAATAAATCGGTTCTGCAGCACTGGCAACAGGACTGACTGATTCGCTTTTCGCCTTCAAATCCATTTTTTCCATTGGTGCTTGCAAAGTATAAAGCGGAACCTTCTTTGTCGGTTGTCTTTCGGTTATCCAGCCAAACAATTCCGGCTTCTCCATTCGGCAATAATGCTACATCATAATAACGTTGATCATAGCCGGTCGGATCATTTACCAATGGTTTTGCATTGGTCCACGTTTTTCCACCGTCAAAGGATTGTGTGTAATAAACCAGTCCTGAATATTTGTTTTTGGCATTGGGACTAGCTGTTCCCCAAAGCGCAATGATCTCACCTGATGGTTTGAAAATGATCTTCGGTAGATTTTCTGCGTGCAGTTCGATATTGCTGCTGTTAGGAATAACTACCGGTTGCGAAAATGTTTTTCCATTGGTGAGGGTTGCATAGCAAAATGCAGTGGTGCTGTCATTAATGGTTCGCACCCAACTCAGTACCGTGGCTCCCTTGTTGTCCTTTGTAAGGTAAGGACATGCTCCGGGAATACTATCCACTTGTATTGCTTCTGCAGCCGCAATCAAAGTTTTTGGTGCGTTGTTGCCGCATGCTGCAAAGCAAAGTGAAATGGTGATTAGATAAAGTATGCGTATCATTAGAAGTTTATTTCTTTTTAAAGAGATTGGCGAAATCATAGGAGATGCCTGCATTGAAATTCCTGGGTTCAGCTAATTGATAGCTCCAGCCAAAAGAACTTTTAGAAGTGATGTAGGAATAATAATTGTCGGTGGCGTTCAATACATTCAGCCAAACTTCAAACCCTTTAATGGAATAACCGGCTCTTAAATTGAGTGCATTGTAGCCACCATAACTTGCTGTGTTTTGCGGATCGGCATAGTAACGGCCTACATGCTGTAATTCGGCTCCAATGCGCAGGCCTTTTATAAAAGATGGTTTGTACCATATTTCGGAATTGTAGATCCAATGTGGAGCATTGGCCATTTCATTGCCATTATAGTTAGCCCCTTTCTCCACATAATTTACAAATTCATGTTTACTATAAGCACCGCTTACTCTGAAAGAAACATCTTTAATCGGCGTAGCGTTTAAACCGGCTTCAATTCCCCTGTGTAAAGTTCTGCCTGCATTTTGATTGGTAAAGGAGCCATCGTCCATTTTTACTGAAATGATCTCATTAGTGCCAATTAATTTGTATGCACTTGCATCAGCCGAAACTTTGTTTTTGATGATCTCTATCCATCCACCTATTTCATAATTGTAAAAAATAGATGGATCAAGGTTGGGAACTTTTACACCGGTGTACATTTCTGTCACCTGTGGAGGAACGAATCCCTCGCTGTAGTTGGCATAAATTCCTGTGCGGTTAGAGAAGTTATAAGTGAAGCCAATCTTAGGACTGATCCTGCGGAAATTATTTACAGTATCTGCAGAGCCGCTGAACGCAGATGGCTTCAGGTGATTGTCGAAATCATAATGGAAATAATCGTATCGGAGTGAAGCCACAATGCGCAGTTTTTCAACCGGGCTGAACTCGAAGTTCACGAAAGCGGCATAGTTGTTCAGCTTTGTAGCGTAGTCGGTAAGCACACTATCTGTATTTTGATAGCTGATATATTTTTTGCTTACCGTATCTTTTTTGATGCGGATATAATTTGCATTATAGGTTGAAGGACTTAAATCAATATTGAAGCCACCCATTACTACTGATTTCTTCCAATCCAAATTTTGACGATGCTGTGCTATCAATGAATAGGAATGAAAACTGCTGGCATTGATCTCACCGTGCGCCAGGTTTTTCTTACCAACAAAACTGCCATTTATTTTCCTGTAGTCATCTTTTACACGATAAGCAGGATTTTGACCAATCGTGTTATCGCGATAAACCGCAGTAACGGTTGTTTTGCTGTTGTCATTCCAATTATGAGTTAAAGTAGAGTGATAACGCAATGCATCCACTTTGCGATAGGTAAAGGTTTGAAGGTTCCTGAACGTGCGGCTGGCAAACATAGTGCTGTCAATGCTGCCGGACATATCGCTGTAATACTTCACTCAGGTAACACTGTTTGAAAGAGTTGTTTTGTCAGAGAAGCGGTAATCAATTCGGGCAGTGGCAGTGGCTTTATGAAAATCGCTGTATTCTAAAAAACCATTTCGTTTACCGGCATAGTAACCGCTCAATAAAAAACCCCATTTGCCTTTTGAAATGCTGCTCACCAGGTCAGCTCTTTTATACCCGACATTATTTCCCTGTGCAGAGATTTTTAAAACCGGCACTGCTGTTGGTGCGGCTGTAATAAAATTAACCATGCCACCAATGGCTTCGCTTCCGTACAGCGAAGAAGAAGGGCCTTTGATGACTTCAATGCTTTTTGTTGCGGCAAGATTCATTTCAAGCAAAGCATTGTGATTGTACAAGCCGGAGGTGCGAACGGGAATTCCATCTTCCAGATATAAAAACAGGCTTCTTGTAGTTATGGGTTGACGAATAC
>JAGIAB010000386.1 GCA_017745135.1 Flavisolibacter sp. | reverse complement strand
GATTCATTTTTACCATGCCAGCAACGATGGGAGCAAATGTTCGAATGATGGGAAGAAAGCGGGCCAGCATAATAGCACCACCGCCTTTTTTATCGTAAAAAGCCTTAGCCTGTACAAGGTATTTCTTTTTAAACAGCCAGTTGTCTTTGCGGAAGAGCAAGCGGTCTGATTTTTTTCCAAACCAGTACCCGGTAAAATTTCCCAGGATGCCTGCCACTGAAATTAACGTGACCCAGTACACAAGATTGGCCACCGGCAATGCAAATGGAGAGAGGGTATTGGCAATGATCATTCCTGCAATAAACAGTAAGGAATCACCCGGCAGAAAAAAGCCGAAGAATAAACCGGTTTCGATAAACACGATGAGCACCACAATATAAAGTCCGCCGTATCGCATGATCCATTCAGGATTGGTAAGGTTGTTGAAAAGTTCTATGATCGTTTGCATAATATTCTTGTTGTAGTGTGAATAAAAATGCTTCCACTATTGACGGAAGCAATAAATGATTTAATCAAAGTCGAACAGATCCGCCTAAAAAGGATCTTTTTCTATGAAGTTTATTGTAGTCGTATTGAGAATTTCTGTATCATACTTACCCGGCTTTCCGTAACCTGGTTCGTCCGGATGCCTATGTGATGAATTTTGTTCGGCATATTCAAGCATTTTGTCCAGTTCTCCTTTATCAAGCCAAACACCTCTGCAGGAGGGACAATAATCAATTTCGATGTGATTTCTTTCCGTCATCAACAAGGTTTCATTACAATTGGGACATTTCATTATCTGGTCGTTTTAAAATTAAATGCGTACTTGTAGCAAGGCTTAAGGGCTGTTCACGGCCTTCATGACATTGAAGCTGTTTGAGAAAACGCCTTCTCTCTTTTTACAATCAATTCAGGAAGTAATCAGAACAGTGTATACCGGAACAGGAAAGCATAATTGCCAGGCAGGGGCAAAACGCCGGCTTTGTGTATGTAAGCTGTTGGCAGATCATTACCGGGAACTAAAACTGTGGACTTAGCGGCAAGCGAATTGTCAACACGTTTATCGCAATGTTTGCGGAGGGAAAAATGGTTTGCGTGATTTATATAACCGGAAGTAGCGGCACGGTTCTCTTCTTCATTTTCCAAAGGGGTTGGAACCTGGACCAGCGGGATGGAAACAGCGTCTGTATGATTTTCATCCGTGAGTTTTAAAACAGGAGCTGCTGCACAAATACAATTGAAGAACAGGAACAACACAGCAAGCCACTGACTTTTAAAATTTCTATGTTGTGTGCCCGGCATTGTATGGTAAAAAATTTATCCGCAAATCTATTTGAAAATGGAAGTGAAAAATGTTATGATTTTAATAAACCGCGATCTGCTGAAAGGCAGCTTTCTTTTTTTGGAAGTCGATTCCTATTGACACCATGAAATAATTTTAGTATATATGCAGGCAAACGACCCACTGCATGTTCAACTCCTCTACCCCGCTTCATAGTTTCCTTGAAAAGATCAGGACCATAAATTTTGTTCAGCGTTTATTTTTTTGGATAAGGATCAAAAATGAATTGATCAGTGCAGCCAGCGCATTGAGCCGCATGGATGCTGATCTTCAGAATACAAAGAATACCGTTACCGAACTGAATAATGAACTGTCGGGCTATAGAAAAGACATCAGCTTATTAAGAGACCAAAAAGCAAAACTGGAGGAAGCTCAAAATGGGTTGAGTGAGAAATTGCTTGAAAGAAACAACCGGATCACCGAGCTTTCCAACCAACTGGCAACCGGCCTTGCACAATACAAAAATTCTGAAGCACAGGTGCTGACCTTAAAAACCGAACTGGCCGAAACGAAAGAAAGCCTTAGACAAGTGCACCAAAATCTGAACGAAGCCAGGGAAGAATGTCTTCATTTAAAGAATGAAGAAGAGGTGCGCAAAAAGGAACATTCCAAAGCGATGGACACGTTTCAAAAATGGAGAGAGCAATTGCAGGCCGACCGCAACCGCGAAATTGAAGAAAGGCAGGAAGCGGAAATAGAAAGACTAAGAAATTTAAAACAAACCTGGACCGAACATGAAAGCCATGTAAAAGCCCGGATGAAAATGCTTTGCCAGAAGCACACGATTGAATATGTTACTGAATTCCCGCACAGGGGCACGCCGGATAATGCCATCAAACTCACCAACGAATATATTGTCTTCGATGCTAAAAGTCCCGCCTCGGATGACCTGAACAATTTTCCTTTATACCTGAAAGACCAGGCAGAGAAAGCAAAGAAATATGCAAGGCAGGAAGCAGTAAAAAAAGACATCTTTTTTGTAGTGCCTTCCAATACGCTTGAAGTGATTAAGCAAACTTTGTTTGCCCTTGGCGATTTCGATGTGTATGTAGTTTCTGTAGATGTGCTGGAGCCGCTTTTGCTTTGCCTGCAAAAAATAGAAACCTACGAATTTGCCGAACAACTGACACCCGAAGAAAGAGAAAACATCTGTCGCATCATTGGCCGGTTTACACATCTAACCAAAAGAAGGATCCAGATCGACAGCTTTTTTGCAAAACAGTTTATGGAAATGGTATTGAAATGCGACAGCGATCTGCCGGAAGAAATTAAAATGGAAGTGGCTGCATTTGAAAAAGCAGAGAAGCTAAATCCGCCAAGTGACCGCAGAACAAAAACCATCGACAACAAACAATTGCAGCAGGACGTAAACCAGTTGTCCTTACAAATAGAAAGCAGCGGCGTGGTTACAGATGATTTGAGTGAGGAGTTGAATAGAGTGAGGTTGTATAAAACAGATTAATAAACAACAATCCCGCATTGCTGCGGGACTACTGTAAAAGTAATTCACTACGGAATAATCCTTATTGTGATTTGCTTCAAGTGTGAAAATAATCATTAAATAAATAAAAACAACTGCTATATGAAAAAAATTCTTGGCCTTGACGTAGGAACTAACTCAATCGGTAGCGCATTAATAAACATTAATGAATTTGGAAAAGAAGGAAGCATTGAATGGATGGGAAGCCGCATTATTCCACTGGATGGCGATTCGTTGTACAAATTTGAAAATGGCGGACAAGTGGAAACAAAAGCTGCAGGCCGCCGTTTGTTACGAGGCTCAAGAAGACTCAAACAGCGTTACAAATTAAGACGCAGCCGATTGATAAAAGTATTCAAACTTTTAGGTTGGATAAGCCAAGACTTTCCAGAGAATTTTAAAGAGCAAAACCATGATGGATCATTTAACATAAACAACTATTTGTCACTGTCAGAAACCATTAAGCAGGAAGCTTATCGTGAGTTTGGCACGGATAAAATTTCGGATGACTGGCTGATTTATTATCTGCGAAAAAAGGCATTGACTGAAAGAATTACTTTACAGGAATTAGCCCGAATCATCTACATGCTTAATCAGCGCAGCTGTGATTGCCGGCAAGGGAGCCGTAGCCCTTATTGCTGTGGCAACAGG
>JAGIAB010000385.1 GCA_017745135.1 Flavisolibacter sp. | reverse complement strand
GATCCACTTTGAGGATAGATCCTGTAATACATACGTGCACTGCATACATTGGAAGAGCCTACAGTTTTAAACGTTCTCACTTCACCGCCTCTTAAAATAAGCGTATGCGAGTTTTGAGTATGCGTTCCCAAACTGGCATTGGTAAATACATTTCCTGCCGGGCCAATTGAACCTGTAGTATTGAAATAATTATCCTGGTTACAATCGGAAATCCAAACAGCAGAAGCAGAAATGCCAAAGGATTGTGCCTGGGCAAACGAGGAGAAAAAAAGCGTAACCACGAGGGTAATTACACTTGCTAAGGATATCGGTTTCATAGAATACGCAGTTAGTAGAAATACTTAGTGAGTTTGTACTTCTGCTGACAAAATATAATGAATTTGGAAAAAATGCCAGTTTCATTACATGTTTTTTTCCTGTGAATATTTTTTTGAAAACTTTTCCTCTTAAGCTAGCTGGGAAAAATACCAGTAAACTTTCGTGTGATTGTTACTAAAAATTTAAGCAACAATAGCATCTAAATATTTAATCCTCATCGCAATCTGATTAGAGTATCTAAACAAGTTCCCCTTATTAAACTGATAGTATTTCAAGGTTAAAGTATTGGAAATAGAAATTGATAAATAGAAAATTAAACGCTCACTCCGTTCTTCACCTGTTCATACAAAATATGGATCAGTCCATCTGCCAATCCAATTTTTGGAACAAAAATTTCTTCCGCATCTGCCCAGCGCATTACATTGATGTAAATCAGCAATGCCGGAACAATAACGTCGGCACGGTCTTCACGGAGCTGGTATAAACTGATTCGTTGTGAAAGTGAAATACTACTGAACTCTTTGTAGTAATTGCGAAGCAGCTCGAGTGGGAGAGGACGGCCTTCTTTTCTTTTTGAAAGCGAAAATATTTTATTGATGTTGCCGCCGGAGCCAATTGCAGTAATGTGATGGTAGCCGCTGGTTTTTTGTTTGATGAACCGCTTCATTTCATCCCATTGATCTTCGTTTACCTGGTTCTTTAATAAACGGATCGTTCCAATGTTAAACGATTCTTTGGCGACAAGTTTTCCATCACTAAAAAAAGTAAGTTCCGTACTACCGCCACCAACATCTATATACAGATAGGATTCATTATCGCTTAGTTTTTCAGCAACATGGCTTTCATAAATAGAATTCGCCTCTTCATCACCGCTGATTACTTTAACCTCAATACCTGTTTCTTTTTTAACCCGGCTAAGAATTTGTTTGGAGTTTACCGCATCACGCATGGCTGATGTTGCCACTGCAAGAAAATGTTTTACACCGTACACTTCCAGTAAAAGCTTATAGGACAGCAAAGTCTTAACAACCATCTCAATTTTGTCTTCAGAAATTTCTCCTTTTTCAAAAACATCAAAACCCAAGCGCAGGGGAACTCTGACAAGAGTTAATTTAATAAAATCGGGTTTCCCCTGCGGTCCTTCAATTACATCCTGAATTAAAAGTCTTGCTGCGTTCGATCCGATATCAATGGCTGCTAATCTCAACGGGTTCTTCTATTTTATTGTGTAAATAATTATAGGTTTCTACCTGCGAACGGATTTGCACACCGTCTGCTTCAACATAGTCGTTGGTTAAAGAATTGTTCAACCACCTTGCTTTAACGTTATCATGCAGTTGTATGTTGATAATATTTTTCAATTCCTCTTTGATCGATTCATCAAAAATAGGGCAGGTGGCTTCAACGCGATGGTCCAGGGTTCTTACCATCCAGTCTGCAGAAGAAATAAATATCTTTTCCTTACCACCGTTGTGAAAGATCCAAACCCTGGCATGTTCCAGGTACTCGTCAACAATGCTAAGTGCCCTGATCGGTTTATCAAATTTGACATTCTCTGTTACCATGCAAAAAATGCCGCGGATAATAAGATTGATTTCGACACCTGCTTTTGCTGCATCGTATAATTCATAAATAATTTCCTCATCAGAAAAAGAGTTCATCTTAGCCGTGATCTTTGCCGGATTACCACGCAGTGCATTCTTAACTTCTGTATGGATCATTTTAACGATTTCATTTCTTGAAATACCCGGACTTGGAATCAGGGTTTTGCAGGCTTTCAAAAAATGATTCCCGGTTTTATGATGCTCGATATAATTGAAAATGCGGTTGGCATCAGCCATGATATCCTTATTGGAAGTAAGCAGGCAATGATCACCATATACTCTTGCTGTATCTTCATTCAGGTTACCTGTGCTTACAAATCCGTATTGAACAATCTTATCTTCCACTCTTTTCCGGATGACACAAAGCTTCGCATGCACTTTCATATTAGGGATACCAATCAAAACTTTCACGCCTTCATCTTCCAGAATTTTTTTCCACGAAAGATTAGCCTCTTCATCAAATCTTGCACGCAGCTCTAACATTACCGTTACCTGCTTACCGTTTCTTACAGCATTGATCAAAGCATTGATGATCTTGGATTGCCTTGCTAAACGATAACAGGTGATTTTTATAGAAGTAACATCTGGATCAATGGCAGCCTCCCTCAATAAATCAATAACCGGGTTGAAGGAGTGATAAGGAAAATGAAGCATTACATCTTTTTGTAGCACCACATCGGTAACACGGTTTTCTATTAACGCGGGATGATAAAACGGTTTTCTTCTCTGGCTTTTATGCCTGAAAATATGCCGCGGAAAATCCATGAATTCCCGAAAATTATGAATGCGGCCGCCGGGAATAATATTGTCTCTTTTAGTAAGATTGAATTTTCGTATCAAAAACTCCAGCAGTCCCGGATCCATTTCTTTATCATAAATAAAGCGAACAGGTTTGCCTTTGCGCCGGTTCTTTAATCCTTTTTCAATTTTTTGAATAAGGGTGGTAGAGATGTCGTTATCAATATCAATTTCTGCATCCTTAGTTAATTTGAAAACTGCAGAATGATAATCATCATAACCAAAATAGCTGAAAATTTCAGGAAGATTAAAGCGGATCACGTCTTCCAGCAAAATGATGTGATGTTCGTCATCGGGTGAAGGCAATAATACAAAACGGCTTTGCACACGTGTAGGCACTTCAATAATGGCGTACATTCTTTTCAATGCACTTTCTTTTTTAGAAAGTACTACGCCTACATAAATGGATTTGTCGCGAAGAAAGGGAAGATCCTGAATGGACTCAATCATCAACGGAATAACATTCGCACTTACTTCTTCGTCGTAATAGCGTTGAACAAATGCCTGCTGCTCCGGATTCAAATCTTTTTCTGTTACCAAAAAGATCTTCTGTTCACGCATCTCCTGTAGAATATTTTCCCAAATGCGATTGAATTCGCTTTGCTGGTTCAACACCGTCATCTGAATTTCTTCAAGTATCTTTTCAGGATTTTCTTCAAGATGCATTTTGGCTTTATTACCAAACTGGATCATGCGCTTGAGAGTAGCTACCCGTACGCGGAAAA
The DNA here is from genome assembly GCA_017745135.1 of Flavisolibacter sp. Taxonomy (GTDB): domain Bacteria; phylum Bacteroidota; class Bacteroidia; order Chitinophagales; family Chitinophagaceae; genus Flavisolibacter. Next base: position 12 of record JAGIAB010000385.1, on the reverse strand, counting down.
ACTCGTCAAGGT
>JAGIAB010000384.1 GCA_017745135.1 Flavisolibacter sp. | reverse complement strand
GAAACATCAGGACTTAACTATAACTACTCTTAACTTCTTAATGGTTCAATTTATAAACACCAATTATGGATCTTCTACTAAAAAATAAAGTAATTATTGTTACAGGCGGCGCAAAGGGAATTGGTGAAGGAATTGTCAGGGTGTTAGCTAATGAAGGTGCAATTCCTGTTATTGTTGGAAGAAATGAATCGGATAATAAAAAGTTAGCGGACGAAATTTTAGTGGAAGGAAAAGAAGTCTTTCAGGTTGTAGCTGAATTGACTAATCCCGATGAATGCAAAAAAGCGGTTGACGCTGTCGTTGCAAAATTTAATCGTATTGATGGTGTGGTAAATAACGCAGGTGCCAATGATGGTGTAGGATTGGAGAAAGGGAACTATGAAAAATTCATGGAAAGCCTTCATAAAAATTTGGTGCATTATTATTTGATCGTTCATCATTCCCTGCCTGAGTTAATCAAATCAAAAGGTGCAATTGTAAACATCAGTTCGAAAACTGCAGACACGGGCCAGGGAAATACTTCTGCTTATGCTGCATCTAATGGTGGACGAAATGCATTGACAAGAGAATGGGCTGTTGAACTGTTGAAGTATGGTATTCGTGTAAATGCCGTTGTTGTTGCAGAATGTTATACGCCTTTATATGATAAGTGGATCAAAACACTTCCCAATCCTGAGGAGAAGTTAAAAGAGATCACTTCAAAAATTCCTTTGGGTAATCGCATGACCACAGCAGAAGAAATAGCCAATATGGTGTCTTTTCTTTTATCCGAACGTTCAAGCCATACTACCGGGCAGTTGATTTATGTTGATGGTGGATATGTTCACTTAGACAGAGCATTAGCTAATGGTTAGTTCTTTTCAAATGATCATTGATTATTGATTATTGAACATTGAATGTTGAGCCTTTTTAAAGGCTTAAGAAAATGTTCAATGCTCAATGCTCAATTTTCAATGTTCAGTGAGACGCCCCTGAAGTAATAAATCTCCCTTCGTAAACAAACCTGATCTTTTTTTAAGTTAGGCCACGGTTTACACAAAAACAAATCTTGTAACATAACACATCCGCACGTTTAGGCTTACTTCTTTGCCTACAAATTTTTTCATGTGGTAATATCTTCATCTCAATACAGGTTGCAAAGCTCTGCAAGTTTTAATTCATCAGCATCTTAGAAGAGTATATTGCCTGACTGCAGGGTTACATTAGCTTCAATGATACCCGGCATTGCAGGAGTCGCTGAATTGTGGTAAGAACAACACTAACTTTGTTCTGTAAATAATTTTTTCCAGGACAAACCTTCTTCTTTTACTATCGTACTTAATCTGAGTAGGTCCGTTTTCTTCTTAGCCCAAAGGAAACTTATCATATCTGCCGTTCCTTACGATTGGTTTCTATTTTCTAACCTAAAAATTAAATCGTATGAACCCGAAACCATTCAGCATTTTCAGAATTGCCGCAGTGCTTTTTCTTTTCGCATTCATGCTCTCTGTAAACAGTTGCCAAAAAGACAACCATTCTCCAACAAACCGTTTGAAAGATTTTAATGTCCGCATGCTTGCCGGAAACAACAATAAGTACGGTGCGGAACATATTATTTCAACCTTGCAGAACGCATGGGGATTAGCCTTCAGTTCCGGTGGAACTGCCTGGGTTAATGCACAGGCCGGGCATGTAAGCGATGTGATGGACAGCATCGGCAATCGTATTCCAGCCGTTGACCCGGTAAATATTCCTTCTCCCACAAACGCTACAGGAGGGAGTCCGACAGGGATCGTGTTTAATCCTAATAGTGATCAATTCGTGATTCCTTCGGGAGATGGGTCTGCATCGCAGGCAGCACGATTCATTTTTGTTGGTGATGATGGTGTTGTCTCTGCATGGAATGCAACCTGGGGACATAATTCATATCGTGTGGCAGCAAATGAAGGTTCCTATAAGGGCTTAACACTCGCCTCAAATAATGGCGCGAATTATTTATACGCTGCCAATCTCAAAACAGGTAAGATAGAGGTTTGGGACTGGACATGGAACTCTGTTAAATGGCCCGGTGCTTTCACCGACCCCAATCTTCCTAATGATTATTCCCCTTTCAATATACAGGTGGTGGGAGACCAACTTTATGTTACGTACGCAAAGGCCAGCAATGGAGACGAGGTAAAAGGTGCGGGTCTCGGACTTGTTGATATTTACACAACCAATGGAGCTTTTGTAAAACGTTTTGCAACTGGCGGTACATTGAATGCCCCATGGGGAGTGGCTATGGCTCCTCTAAGTTTTCTTAATGATGATGAAAATAATGGAAAGGGTCAGGGCTCTGTTATAGTAATAGGCAATTTTGGAGATGGTCGAATCAATGCTTATCGTGCAAGCGATGGAAAATTTATAGGACAGTTAAGTATGCACAATATGCCAATCACAATTGATGGATTGTGGGCACTCAGCTTTGCGCCATCTACTTCGCCGATCAATCCAAATCTTTTATACTTCACGGCAGGACCGGATGATGAACAAAATGGGCTGTTTGGTTATATTTCAAGAGCTGATAAGGGTAATGGTAATGATAATGGTAACGGTAATTATTAAGTGAATGTCATACACTGAGTTTTGAGGTCATGACCGCTCGTCTTAGAGCGGTCATTTTTTTATTAAACTGTGTTTGAAAGTTTCTTCTAGTTTCTATCCCTTATTGGATTTTACCTCGGTTTAAGCCAGTGATAACAACAATGACCTCAATGCGTCATTATCATTTGCCTTCATCTGAATCGTGTTCTTTTTTTGACTCAACAGAATTTTTATGCTCTCAGGTATTTCCACTTGCTGATGAATTACGGGCTCAATAACATCATAAAATTTGGAAGGATGCGCTGTTTCTAAAAAGAAACCTTTTTGACCGCCGTGTTCATTTAAGTAACGTTCCAATGCAAGAAGGCCAACGGCACCGTGTGGATCCAGAACATAATTTTTCTCTTTGAAAATTCTTGCAATGGTTTCTTTTGTGTCATCATCTGAAATACTGTAACTGCTCAAAACATTTTTTAAAGAACCAAAGTTGTTATCGAACAATTCAAGAATGCGAATGAAATTACTTGGATTGCCAACATCCATTGCATTGGAAATGGTAGGTACAGATTTTTTTGTTTGGTAAACGCCGCTGTTTAAATAGCCAGGTACTGTATCATTTGCATTGCACGCCGCTATAAAATGTGATGCAGGAAGGCCGGAGCGATAAGCTAATAGCCCTGCACAAATATTTCCAAAATTTCCACTCGGTACACAAACAACAGGCGGATTGTTTTTTTCTTTCCATTGTTGGTAAGCAAAGAAATAATAGAATTGCTGCGGTAACCAGCGCGCAACGTTTATTGAATTGGCAGAAGTAAGAAATAATTTTTTGTTTAGCTCGTCATCTGTAAATGCCTGCTTAACCATACGCTGGCAATCATCAAAAGAACCTTCTACTTC
>JAGIAB010000383.1 GCA_017745135.1 Flavisolibacter sp. | reverse complement strand
GTATTCATTTTTATTGGTAATCACTTTTTTTGCCTTTCCTTTCTCTATAACAATTTCTTTGGCTTCTTCTCCAAAAACAAACTGAACTCCATGTTCTTCTGCCAGCGCCTGCATTGCTTTTACCACTTCAAACATTCCACCTTTTGGATACCAGGTGCCACCAACCATATCGGCATAATTCATCAAGCTGTATAAGGCTGGTGTATTTTGAGGCAGAGCACCTAAAAAAAGAACCGGGAATTCCATCAATTGCTTCAACCGCGGATCCTGAAAGTATTTCGAAACATGTGAACGGATAGAAGTAAAGACATCAAGACGGAATGAATTTTTTACCACATTCCAATCCAAAAACTCAGTGAGGGATTGACCGGGTTTGTAAACCAAATCCTGAATGCCGATTTTATATTTTGCAAAAGCTTCTTTTAAATAACGGTCTAATTTTTTGGCACTGCCCCTTTCAATACTTTCAAATAAGTTTCTTAATTCCTTATAATCGGCAGGAATGTCTGTTGACTCATTTTGCCAATACACCCGGTAAGAAGGATCCAAACGAACCAGCGAGTAGTAATCAGAAACTTTTTTACCAAACTGTTCAAAAAAACGTTCAAACACATCCGGCATCCAATACCAGCTTGGGCCCATGTCAAATGCGAAGCCCTCAGCTTTCAACTGTTTAGCCCTGCCGCCAGCAGTTTCGTTCTTGTCCATTACAACAACCTCCCATCCTGCTTTAGCCATAAAAGCTGCAGCGGAAAGACCTGCAAAACCGGCGCCTATTATGATCATCTTTTTACTCAACGGTCGAGGTGTTTTTGTAACTGTTTTTTGGCAAAGTGAATCCGGCTTTTGATGGTACCTAATGGCTCGTTCAACGCAAATGCTATTTCATGGTATTTATAACCCTCGAGGTAAAGCAGACAGGCTGTTTTTAATAAAGAAGGCAAATTGTGTATGGCTGCCTGGCTTTCCCTCAACCGAAGATTGACTTCTGAAGAAACTGCATATTGCGTTTGCGAATACCGGACCGCATCCAACACAGCTCTCTTCCTTTCATTTCTACGGTAATCATTAATAAAAATGTTGCGCATAATGGTATAAAGCCAGGCCTTGATGTTGGTACCATGCTCATATTTTTCCCGGTAAGCGAAAGCCTTATATAAGGTTTCCTGGCAAAGATCGTTGGCGGCTTCATGGTCGCGGGTTAACGAGATAGCGAAAGGCTTCAATTCATTTGAATTAGCCAAAACAAGATTATTAAATTCGGTAGTGCTCATTTTTGTTTAATAATTTATACAACAAACTTAAACAAAGTTTTGTTTAAAAAAAATGCTAAAACTTTAAACAATAATTTCGCAGGAACTATACAGATTTAATGAAGGATGTAACTTCTTCGAGGGATTGGAATCTTGTAATATTTGAAGCTAAGGGTTTTTTATAATCCAGAATAGCTGAGCCCGACAACAAAATTTTGGTCCGGGAAAATTTCTGAGAAAGTGCAGACAGGTATTTTGGCAAATCGTGTTTTCTGGGAAAGGAAGTGAGGTGAATATAAAGATAGTCAGGAGCTTTATGTTCAAATAAAAATTGCACATCTTTCAAAGGGGCATTTGAACCTAAATAAATGACAGGTAATCTTTTTTTGCGAAGTAAATAGTAAACAAACAGCAAGCCCATTTCGTGATATTCGTCTTCGGGAAGGAACAATAAGAAAACAGGTTCCTGTTTGTGCACCAACGGAAGGTCATCAATAGCACTCAATATTTTTTGCCTCACAATATTGGAAACAATATGTTCCTGCACCGGCAGTATATGATTGGTATGCCAGAGAATGCCCACCTTTTCAAGAAAATAAAAGATGACTTCTGTAATGGTTTTTTCAATTCCATATTCCCTGATATGATCGTTCAACAATTTTTCAAACTCAATATTCCTCATGTCGATCATATAGCCAATCATCTTATTGACCAATCGTTCATTAGAAGCCTCCTGTTGCGATAAGGATAACACAGCTTGGACCCTCTCCTCATAGGACATAGCATCAATCCTTGAGATCTTATAGCCATATTTATTCAGCAGGGCAACGGAAAGAAGGGTTTTTAATTCATCATTACTGTAGCGACGGATGTTAGTTTCTGTTCTGGAAGGTTTTAAAAAACGGTAGCGCTGCTCCCAGATACGGATCGTATGGGCTTTGATTCCCGAAAGTGCTTCCAGTTCTTTAATGGTAAAACTCATTGCAGTTACTACAAACTAAATAAAGTTTGGTTGAATTAGAGTAAATGATTTTTGAGTGTACCCAGATCCTGCAGTCTTTTAATTTGCGAGGCTGGAATTTTTTGGAGTGAAGACAGTTGCCTGCTATGATGAAGATCTGTACCGGCAAAGTCGTAATAATTCTTTTTCAGAAGATAGTTCGCAAGTTCCTGTACACCGCCACCATAATATCCAGATAGAGAAAGAAGATTTAATTGAAACAAACAACCCGCATCTTTTAATTGGTCGTAAATCTCTTTTTTCCGACCCAAAAAAGTATAACGTTCAGGATGGGCCAGTACCGGCTGGTAGTTTTGCATTTGCATATCGAACAATACTTCCTGTAGATCCATAGGAGCAGTAACCATGGAAAATTCCACCAAAACCATGTTACCACTTATTGTCAGGAGAGGTATTTTATTTTTCAGTTGATCTGTGAAATGGTCATCTATAAAATATTCTGCAGCAGCATAAAATTCGATATCGATTCCTGCGTTTTGAATTTCTTTACTTAGTTCTTCCTGTTTAGCTAAAATGACTTCCGTTGTATTCGGATAGATCTCCCATAAAACGTGTGGGGTTGTAATAATTTTTTTGTAACCTAAGTCTTTAAAACCTTTGATCAGTTGAAGAGACGTAGTAATATCGGGTGAGCCATCATCGATGCCGGGAAGCAAATGGGAGTGCATGTCGGTTTGTAGCCATGACAACGACATACCAACCGGTTCTTCTTTATTAAAAAATTTAGAAAGCCACATAATGTCTTTTGCAATACTATACGAAATGCACAGATTAACTCGGGCATTAAAAGTATGCAACACTGTTAATTGTTATACCTTTTAAAAGTAATATCTTCTTTCAATTCAGAAAAAAGGAAAGGCTTATCAGGTAAAGATGGATAATTTGCTTTGAAAAGGTGGGAAAAAAGAATGCGAAATGAGTTTACAGGCGTAACATCAGAATGGAGTACGTTTTTAATAGAATCCGGCACATAATAAGCATTCAGTATCCGAGACCTTGCTTCATACACATTTTGAGGATCTTTATCCTGTATCCAGGGCCCATGGTCAGACTGTAGAATAATAACCGGTTCTTTTTTAGATGTGAGCAAAATTTGGTCAATAAAACGAATGAGTTCCTTCGAGGTATATTGAAGTTGCTGCCAATAATCTGCTCTTGGCTCCCAGGCCATGTCCGATACAGAAGTACGAACC
>JAGIAB010000382.1 GCA_017745135.1 Flavisolibacter sp. | reverse complement strand
AGTTATAACTTGGAAGAAAAGGCTGTTTGAAACCGTAAATGTGGTAATAATTTTCAGAATAACTGGTTTTGCGGGTAGTGAGGTCCGTGAGCCAGTAACCTGTTGCTGTTTGCTGTTCGGATATTTTTAAAACTTGCTGGTGTAGCAATACCTGTGTTTGATGGGCCAGCAATTCGTCTGCAATAGCCCTTTCGGCCGTTACATCACGAACAATACCACTAAAAATTTTCTGCCCGTTAATTGCATAAAACCATTTGGTGATCTGTTGTACAAACCTAATTTCACCGTCTACACTCATAATCCTGTACTCAATATGAAGAGGTACCTCTTCTCTATACGCTTTTTCGAAAGCATCCAGCACAGTTATACGATCATCCTTATGAATGAAATGATTGAAACTATTTGCATGTGCATTCAAACTTTGGGGAGCGAGGCCATAAATACGAAATACGTTATCCGAATACCAGGCCTGCCCGGTTTGTTTATTGATGAGCCATGAACCAATGCCGTGTAAACGCTCGGTATATTCACTAAGTTCATTACGCAGTCGTAGAAAGTCATTCTCTCTTTGAGCAGCTAAAAATTGCAGGGCCTCTTCCCAGGGTTCTTTGCCAGGAATCGGCTCGGAAGTTTCATTTTTTTCATCCTCAATAGAAACCCTTTGACCTGAAATGACCTTTACTTCTCCGTATGTCGTAATAATGCGGAAATCAAGGCGCGGCACTTCTTTTTCTTCCATCAGGCTCAATGCCCCCATCAGTTTGGGAAGGTCATCCGGATGAATCAGGCCCTTCGTACCTATGAAATGATCTGGAAAAGCGATTACATCGCTGCAATAAACGGCAGGATTCAACATCTCCCAATTCCAGATGCCGTTTAATCGAAACTGCTGTGATCTGACACATAAGGTCACACTCTTATCTACAGACTCAATTGAATTGCTGGTAACCTTTCTCAACGCTTCTTGCAAAATAATTCCTCCCGCTCAGTTTTATATTAGACTGTGAATAATGAAACACAGTTCGTTAAGGAAAAGGGGGTTAGATTTGACGGAACACAGGGACAAATGGCTCAAAAGCAAGATAGTTTTTGTTGCCATGGTCAAGGTACGCATTTTCTTCACATTGAAGTTTTACATTGTTCGAATAGCAGGGAAAAACTTTCTGTGGATAACTCGATAACTGTTTTTGAGCTATTTTTGATCAGCCTTAACCAACGAAAGAATGAGACGAATAACCTTGCTATTCCCTGACACAAAATCCTTGTGGGCTTTTGCGCAAACACTCCAATCCGCATCCATCCAAATCAATAGCACAGAAAGAAGATTAAGTTGTTATTGCTCGGATGGGGAAATATCAAAAGCATTACTTCAATATAAGGCTGAGATTGTGGATGAGGTAGAAGAACGAAGTGCTTTCCGCTGAATCTGAAAAATTGGCAACTTATAAACTTTACTGGTAAACCTGATTCCTTTTGCGCAATTCCTCCCGGTAAAGAAGCAACACCAGTTGGTAGAGAAAATTAGTTATCTAAAAAGCTAAGCATCGACGCGATATACAATCTTCCTTCCGCGGTTCAACAGAGTTATTTGTATCAGTTAGTAACCTGTTAAAATCCGGATCGTCGGTTGAAGTAAACAAAACTTTTTTAGCGAATTTGCTTTCAGTTCTTCGGCTCTTTTTTCTTCACTAACCACAAAAGGCAGCATCCATTTTCTTGTTAACCTGGGTTATTAATTTAGTTGCTGCCTATAATCCGCCTGCCGGTGTATCAAATAATTTGACCACTGGTTGCCGTAGTAAATAAAATCCATCGAACAAAATATGCCTTAGCTTTGTTGACCTTAACAAAATCAAAATTATGATACGTACAGCAACTGCCGTTTGGAGCGGCTCAGGAAAAGAAGGCAACGGCCAATTAACAACAGGAAGTAATACATTGAATGATGTTCCGTACAATTTCAGAAAACGATTTGAAGACGAACCAGGCACCAACCCTGAGGAATTGATTGCCGCGGCTCACTCGGGTTGCTTTACCATGAAGCTGAGTTTTGTTTTGGGTGAAATGGGTGTTACGCCTGAAAGACTCGAAACAAAATGCGAAGTCACTTTTGAAGGAGGTGCAGTAACCAAATCACACTTAACCGTAACCGGAAAAGTTCCCGGCATCAGCAAAGAAAAATTTGAAGAAGCAGTAAAGAATGCTGAACAAAATTGCCCGATCTCAAAATTGTTGAAAACAGAGATTTCATCAACTGCTACATTGTCTTAAAAATTTTTAGTCAATAGAATGAATCCCGCCATGAGCGGGATTTTTTTATTTCATTAAGGCAACCATCTGCTGAACTTCGCAGTATATTCTGGAAACCCTTTTATGAAGAAACATTTGATTGTTGCCGCACTTAGTGCAGGAATATTTGTGAGCTGCTCAAAAAACAGCGAAAGCAGTAATAGCAACAACAATAACAATAGCAATAACAACAATAGCAATACAAATTGCACAGGAACAAAATCATTCGCTTCAGATGTAAACCCTATTATTCAATCTGTTTGTGCAACTTCAGGCTGTCATAACGCATCAAGCACAAATGGTGTTGGGCCTTTAACCAATTATCAGCAGGTATTTAATGCAAGAACGAATATCCGTTCTGCCATTGTCAGCGGACTTATGCCGAAGAATGGAACCTTGTCTGCTGATCAGAAAAATGCAATCATTTGCTGGATCGATAGTGGTGCAGGCAATAATTAGTAAAAACCATTAAAATCGTAGATATACGAGTAGTTTTTTTCGCAATTTTCCTAAGCAACTACGAGTATTTCACCTGCCTATAAGTAAATACCATAAATTGAAAATAGGGCATTTTTACAATTGCAAAAATTAACCGTCAATGGTACATTTGTACCAGAAGTTGATTGGTATTTATATCAATCGTCCAATCCTAAGAAAACCAAAACCAACTGTCCAGAAAAACTAAATCGTCCAAGAAAGAATTAATCCAAGAATCCGAAAAACCAAAACTAAAAGTCCAATATCAGTCAACTTCTTTGAAAAACTTTTTAATCCAAGATCTTTTAAAAAGCCCGTTTTAAGTCCGATCCTTAAGAAAACCTACCGTCCCGATCCTTTGAAAAGACTAAAAGGCGTCCGTTCCGATGAAGAATTTAAGAATCAAAAAGCGCCTTTAGATAATTTATCCCCCGGTTTACCGGGGGATTTTTATTTTAATTAATCGCTAACTAAGAAATCTTATTCACATTGTTGATAGTTGAATAGCTGGTTTGTAGTTAACAATTACGATACTCGTTGCGGGAGTGAAGACAATACGTTATTGAGGAATAGTTATGAACCAAAACGCCATTGCTGCTATGAGACTTTGCTTGCGACGCTCCGTTCAAGGTTCGGTAATTCTTATCATCAAATCACAAATAGTCTTACAGGTATTCAAGATTTCTCACAGCACAACGCAAAGATCCCTCCTGCGTCGGGATGACAAGTAAAAGGACTATTGAACTTAAGAATC
>JAGIAB010000381.1 GCA_017745135.1 Flavisolibacter sp. | reverse complement strand
GTACAGAGGATGGCGTGAACATTTTTGACCCGGTAACATCTGTTTTTTTCAGGGTACAGAATGATCCAAGAAATAAATATAGCCTGCTGGACAAATCTGTAAGAAGCATATATGTGGATGAAAATGGAATATACTGGGTAGGGACTTTTCAAGGTGGTATAAGTAAGTACGATTTGAACCTTGCTTTTTTTAATCTCAGGCAAAGCAATCCGTTTGATTCGTATGGTTTAAGTGCGCCTAGGGTTACTTCTTTTGTTGAAGATGGTCAGGGAGATATTTATGTGGGTACAGATGGCGGTGGTTTAAATCATTATCATAGAAAAACAGGATTGTTTTGCCATCCGAAATTAGTTGCCGATAACAGCAATAAAACAATGAAGATACTGGCAATGGAGCGTGTTGGCAATGAACTTTGGATAGGCACATATGGAAGAGGGCTGTTTGTTTTGAATATAAAAACAAATGCTGTTAAACATTATGTCAAAGGAACCGGCCCCGGGGATCTTTTAGGTAACGATATCTTTTGTTTGAAAAAAGACCGCCATGGTAAGGTTTGGATTGGTACAAACGGGGATGGAATCAACATGTTTGATCCTGCAACAGGCACGTTTGCACGGTTTGTAAAAAATCCGAATGATCCTCAAAGCAGTCTTGCTTTAAATGGTTATATCAGAACAATTGAAGAAGATAGAGCAGGAAATATCTGGATTGGAACAAATGGTAGTGGTATAGCGGTTTATAATCCATCTACAAAAACTTTTAAAATTTTTGATAGAACAAATAGTGATTTGCCTTCCGGCCTCATATCAAGTATTCATGTTAGTAAAAACGGAACCGTGTGGATCGGAACATTTGGAGGAGGGCTAAGCAAAATTACAACAACAGGAAAATTTATTTCTTACTCGGAAAAACAAGGATTGGCTAAGCCGGTCCTTTATAAAATACTGGAAAGTGACCAGGGTAAACTTTGGTTTAGCCACAATAAGGGTATTAGCAGTTTTGATGAGCGAACTCAAAAATTTAAAAACTATGATGCTCATAATGGTTTACAACGAAGCACATTTACTTTAGGTGCAGGTTTGAGCACTTCCGGAGGAGAATTATTTTTTGGTGGATTGGAAGGCTTTAATTTTTTCAATCCGCATACATTAAGCTATAACAACGCTGTTCCTCCAATAGTTTTTACTGATCTGAAAATAGCAAACCGCAGTGTAGTGCCTGGCCCAAACGAAGCCATAAAAGAACATATATCTGTTGCAAGAGAAATAATTTTGAGTTACCAGCAAAGTTTTTCTTTGGAGTTTACAGCTTTAAACTTTACAGCTCCTCAGGACACCCGCTATGCTTATAAACTGGAAGGTTTTGATAAAGACTGGAACTATGTAGGTTCATCCCATAAAGCTGTCTATACTAATCTTGATCCAGGGCACTACACATTTCTTTTGAAAGCATCGAGTGATGATGGTTTGTTGATTAGCCCGCAGTCTTCAATAAAAATATTTGTAGAGCCTCCATTCTGGCGTACTACGTATGCCTATATGTTTTATGTTTTGCTCATTGGCGGTATCTTGCTGGGCTTGCGGTATTCGGGAATTCGCAGAATTAGAAGAAAGTTTGCTTTAGAACAGGAAAGGAGCCAGGCAAAGCAAATGATTGCACAGGAAAGGAGAGAGGCGGAAAAACAACACCATTTTGATCAGCAAAAAATTAAGTTTCTTACCAACCTGAGTCATGAATTCAGAACGCCTATCTCTCTCATTGTTGGCCCACTTGAACAGGTGATCGAAGAAGAGACAAATGAGAAGACGCATAAAAGACTTTCACTCGTCAGGCGAAATGCAAACAGGTTGTTGAACCTGGTTAACCAACTGCTTGATTTCCGAAAGATGGAAGCCAACGAATTAATGCTGCATCTTACCGAAGCTGATTTCATTCCATTTGTTAAAGAAATTGCCGACTCTTTTTCAGACCTTTCCAAATCAAAAGGCATTCAATTCAGCTTTACCAGTTCAGAGGATAGTTTGTATATGTCTTTTGATAAGAACAAGGTTGAGCGAATACTGTTAAACCTTTTATCCAATGCTTTTAAGTTTACCGGTGAAAACGGGAAAGTGAGTTTAAAAATTGAAAGGCAGTCCGGTTCAATGGTGAAGATTACGGTATCGGATACGGGCATGGGTATCCCAAAAGAAGTGCAGGATAAAATATTTGACCGTTTCTTCCAGGTAGATTCAGAGGACGATAGTATAAATCAAGGCAGTGGGATAGGGCTTTCCATCGCCCAGGAATTTATACGAATTCATGGTGGCAGTCTAGAAGTTGACAGTACACGGGGTGAAGGGAGTACATTCACCATACTATTGCCTTGTTCGAACGACGCCGGTTATTTTGAGAAAGCACTTCCTTGTATTCATTCAAAGCCTGATAGTTTAGTAAGTGAAAATGGAATTACGAGTCAGGAAAAATTCACCGTGTTGATAATTGAGGACAATGAAGATTTTAGAAGTTATTTGAAAGACAACCTTGAAAATCATTATAAAATCATTGAAGCCTCAAATGGAAGACAAGGATGGCAAAAAGTTCTTTCCGAACATCCGGAAATTGTGGTGAGTGATGTGAACATGCCCTATATGGATGGCATGGCACTAAGCCAAAAGATTAAGTCAGATAAAAGAACGAGTCATATTCCCGTTATTCTTTTAACAGCCATTGTGGACGAAACCAATCATCTTACTGGATTAAAAACAGGCGCCATTGATTATCTTACCAAACCCTTCAGTTTCGAAATACTTAAAGCAAAAATTAATACTCTTCTTGGCCTGAGCCAAACATTCAAAACTACCTATACCCGGCATATAAAAGTGGAAACACAAACACAGAAAATTCAATCGGAAGACGAAAAACTAATGCTTAAAATCACAAAATATATTGAAGACAATATCGACAGTTCTCAATTAAATGTTGAAGATCTGAGTAAACATGTTTTTATGACCCGGCAGTCCTTATATAATAAGATGGTATCACTTACCGGGGAAACGCCGGTTGAATTTATCAGGTCGTTCCGACTGAACAAGGCCGCTAGACTCTTGGAGCAATCTGATTTGAAAATAGCCCAAATAGGGTATGCGGTAGGTTTTGCCAGTCCAACTTATTTTACTACTTCTTTTAAGGAGAAGTTTAGTATGTCTCCGTCCGATTACCAAAGGCTTAAAAAGTCTTCGCAATCGGCATTTCAGGATAAGAACAAAAAATAGGGCTGTAGCGGTTGTTGTATTGATATTCGAAATGACTAACCAAAAATTAACCGGCTGTTGCTTCACAAAAGGCTTTCTTTTTACATTTCTTAAAGAGAATTGTACAAATCTGAAATTCTAACTGCTTCATTCTCACGAGTTTTATCGCAGAGATTGACTGTGCTGCAAAATCAGCTTTAACTAAGGTTAATTCCTGGAATGCTATAATCATTTCTCTGAACGACTTCAAAATCACATCACCTAAAATTGATTGCTAATGAAAAGACAAG
>JAGIAB010000380.1 GCA_017745135.1 Flavisolibacter sp. | reverse complement strand
GTACCAATCGGAATTGCTGTCGTAATCAATGGTGTTGAAGATTCTGAAAAGAAGAGGCGTAGCCGTACTGGCGCCACTCAATTCTGGTACTCCAACTCCCGAAAAATTTCCAACCCAAACACCCACCGTGTAATTTTTATTGTAGCCAATGCTCCAGGCATCTCTTCTGCCGTAAGATGTTCCTGTCTTCCATGCAATTTTAGGCATTCGTTCTGTAGCTGTCCAGTTCAATGGAAAATCAGGACGATTTACCTTCGAAAGAATTTCTGTGACCATATAGCTGGCGGCCGGAGAAAGCAATTGGAATTTTTTTGAAGAAGAATCAGATTTCAAATACTGGGGCTGCGCATAAACACCTTCATTTGCAAATGCAGAAAATAATCCCGTGAGCTGCTCCAATGTGGCACCGCATCCGCCAAGTATCATCGATAAGCCTAATTTCCTCTGGTCTTTTTGAATCTGCCTGAAATCACATTGAACAAGTTTATGGATCAATTGCTCTTTCCCTAACAGCTCCAGGGCTTTCACTGCAGGAATATTTAATGAACGCTCCAATGCGTATTCAAGTGTAACATAGCCGTTGAATTTTTGATCGTAATTCTCCGGAGTGTAACCACTGTAGTTCACGGCAACATCATTGATAATGGTTTTTGGTGTAAGCAATCCTTCATCAATGCACAAGCCGTACAGCAAAGGCTTCAATGTACTTCCCGGCTGACGAATAGCTGCCGCACCATTTACCTGTCCGCCATCGGTTGTGTCGAAAAATTGAGCAGAACCAATATAAGAGATGACCTTATGTGTCTTGTTATCAATGACAATTACCGCGGCATTGCGAATGTTCTTTAGCCGCAGGGCACGTATATAATCTTCAGTAAGCTTTTCCAGTTTCAACTGTGTATTGAGAAGGATATTGGTTTGAATTGCAGTTTTTCCAGATTGTGATTTTAGCTTATAGGAAAGATGAGGAAGAAAATGCGGGACAGAAGTTCGATAAGCATTTAACGGTTCCGCAATGGCATCTTCAATTTCTTTTTTTGTGAACACACCATCGTCGGCAAATATTCTCAGCCACCGGTTGCGTTCTTTTACAATAACATCATTTGTCTTTCCAATTACCAGCGAGGAGGGGCGGTTTGGAATAATAGATAATGCTGTTATTTCTGCTAAGGAAAGATGATCGGGATCTTTTTTGAAATACAATAAAGAAGCAGACTTCACTCCTTCGATATTTCCTCCGTATGGCACGAGGTTTAAATACATTTGAAGGATTTCATTTTTGCTGTACTTCCACTCCAGTTGAAAAGCACGAAATAGTTCAATCGTCTTGGAAATAAGATTGCGTTTGCGTGGATGTAAAGCCCTTGCCACCTGCATGGTAATGGTAGATGCGCCTGAAGTCCTCCGCATATGAAACAGGTTCATAAAGGCAGCTCTTGCTACTGCAAAAAAATTAACTCCCGGATGATAGTAAAAGTATTTGTCTTCTTTTGCAATGATGATTTTTCGGAGAAGTGGAGAAATTTCATTTAACTCTGTTTTCATTCTCCACTTCTGGTCTTTGGTAAGATAAGCGTTGATGACTTCATCATTGTTATCTGTAATGATCGTTGAGTATTCGATCTTGTCAGGAAGAGGAAAAAGAATGTTGAGCAACAGGAATAGAAGGAAGAAGGAAACAACTACAATTAGAAATCTTTTAACAAGCAATAATAAATTTCGCTTTGTAACTTTCTGTTGAAATCTTTTAAATCTATATGGACTCATCGAGTCTGCCTCCTTAGCTTCAGTTAAACTACACGAATTTAATTCAGTAATACACAAATTTCAATCACGAATTACAGGAATTAAGTTTTCTGAAAGAGTTTTTATTCAAAGCAAAGATTTAGTTCTTTATTTGATAAAGATTAAGGAAACTGTTTGCATGTAATGATTCAATTCGTGTAATTCGTGCAAGAAAATCGTCTTATTTTATTTTGATAAACTGCCAACCAATCATTTTATGCGTAACAAATATTTCCTAGCAGCTATTCCAATCACTATTGGTATGATTGCTATTTTTTTATCTTCATGTAAACGGAATTACGTTGCACTGGATTATACCAATGCCAAAGGAGAAGTTGCTCAACTGTCCAATCTTGTTTTTCGATTTAATAAATCTCTTTATCCCGATTCATTGATCAATAACTGGGATTCTACAGACTATATTTCTTTTGAACCAAAGATCAATGGTCGCTTCCGCTGGAACGGCCCTGATGAATTGGTGTTTTCGCCTGATCAACCCTTATTGCCTGCTACTAATTACAAAGCAACCATTAAAGATGAAGTTCTGCGCTACAGTAAATTCAATAATGTTAAAGATGACAAAATCAATTTTTATACATCTCCATTGCAACTGGACGATGCGCAGGTAACCTGGGTACTTGCCGATGAAAGCAGGCATTTGGCTGTTCCTCAAATCAACCTTCGCTTTAACTACCCGGTTAAGGTGGATGATCTGAAAGATAAGTTCAGAATAGATGTGGAAGGAGTGAAGACAGATTTTTCAATTCAAAATATTGGAACGACAAATGCAGTTACCATTCGATTGAATGGCTTTAAGGGTGAAGACAAGAATTATGAAGCAGAGATCAGTATTGATAAGGGATTAAAACCGGAAAAAGGAGGGAACAGTACAAAAGATCCTATCAAAACTATTTTGTCAATTCCTTCTCCTTATGTGCTCAATGTAAATAATGTGGAATCGGAGCATGACGGAACGGAGGGTTTGGTTCATATTTACACCAGCCAGCAACTGAGCGGGCAAACCATTTCCAGTTTTATTAAGTTCAGCCCTGCTGTAAGTTATACTGTTCAATACGAAGATTACGGCGTAACGCTTCGCAGTGATAAGTTTGATTCGGAAAACAGTTACACATTTACAATCAATAAAGGTTTACGCGGTACGGTTGGTGGTATATTGAAAGAAGAGTACAATGGCAGCATTGCATTCGGGCAGTTGGAGTCAGATATTAAATTCACCAACAACAAGGCTATCTATCTTTCTAAAAAAGGCGGGGGTAATATTGAAGTGCGAATTACCAACACGCCAAAGGTCAAACTCGTTATCTCGAAAATTTATGAGAACAATTTGCTGATGGCTGACCGGTATGGGTATGACCCGCAAGATAATGATGAGGAAAATTCAGATGCTCAATATGCTTCTTATAATGAAGAAGAAGGAAATTATGAATACAGGGGCTATAGTAATGATTTGGCAGGTGATGTTATCTACACAAAGGAAATTGATACGCGTTCTTTACCTAAATCAGGCTCGGGAAGGCTGTTGAATATTTCCCAGTTTGAAGACAGGTTGCCGGATGTAAAAGGCATTTACCATGTAATGATCCGCTCAACAAACGATTACTGGATACGGGACAGCCGTTTCATCTCTTTTTCTGATATCGGTTTGATTGCAAAACAAGGGCAGGATAAACTTTTTGTATTTGCCAATTCATTAAAAACTGCAAATGGTATTGAAGGTGT
>JAGIAB010000037.1 GCA_017745135.1 Flavisolibacter sp. | reverse complement strand
ATATTGAGATACTCACTGTCAAAAATTTTTTTGATCATTTGGTGCGAACCTGAAAGCACCCCTCCCAGCGTATCGCTATGTCCGCTGATGTATTTGGTGGCCGTTTGCATGGAAAGATCAATTCCAAAATCAATTGGCTGCTGATACAAAGGTGTACAATAGCTGTTGTCGATCATAGTAATAATATTTCGTGACTTTGCTAAATCCGCAACAGCTTTTAAATCCTGCAAAGCATAATCCCAGGAGTTGGGTGATTCTAAATAAATGAGGGTGGTATTGGGTTGTAAAGCTTCTTCAAAGTTTTCGATGTCTCTTCCATCGATATAGGTTCTTGTTACTCCAAATCTTGGAAGGATCACATCAAACATTTTTTTAGTCCAGCTATAAGGATTTCGAACCGAAACAATGTGATCACCTGATTTTACATTGGCTAATACACCCGTGAAAATGGCTGCAGCGCCGCTGTTAAAAACCAGACAGTCTTCTGCTCCATCCAAAGCTGCTATTTTTTTTCGAAGGATTTCTACAGTAGGATTGATTCCGCGGCTGTACAAATAACCTTTCATTTCATCTGCAAATGCCTTGCGCAGATCATCCACTTTTTTAAAGGTGAAATTGCTGGTCTGCATGATAGGTGGAGCAACGGCGTTGAAATAGTTTTCTCTTTCTTCGGCAAACTCGGAGATGATATAAGAGAGATCATTCGGCAGGAACATTGTTGCGCTTTGATTTGGTGATAAGAAAATACAAAAGCAAAGAAACAGCTAAAACTGCTGTTCCTGTCAATGCAATTTTAGGAGTATTGATGGTAATGCTTGCACAGACAAAAACATAAGCAAGTATGAAGACAATAGGCAATAAAGGAAAGAAACGCATTTTGTAAATACCTGTCCCATCCAGATGTTTAGTTCGCTTTCTCAACATAAAAATAGCGGCTGCAGAGGTCACCATTCCAAATGAATCAAGGAAAATGCTGAAGCTTAAAATTTTATCGAAGGTCTCTGCAAAAAACACAACTATCATAGCAATGACTGCAAACACGGTTAACGAGACCATATATACTCCCTTACTCACTGATTTACGCTGAAACACTTTCGGCAACACACCATCTTCACTCATCGCATACATGACTCTTGGATTGCTGAGAAGGGAAACGTTTACATAAGCCAGTACCGATAAAAATAGCAAAACCGAAAAAGCATCTGCTCCCTGTTTTCCAAACATTTTATCGATAACAATTGATGCAACCGGCACTTCCGCCTGTCCTGCTGTATGTTTTACTTTAAGTTCGTTAAAACCCACAACGTTGTAATAAGAAATATTCACAAGCAGGTATAACAAAATGATAAGCGCAATCCCAATAAAAATTCCTTTAGGAATATTTTTCGAAGGACGATCTACCTCATTGCCGAAATTGATGGTTTGCTGATAACCACCATAAGTAAAGGATACCGCAATCAGGCACAATCCAAATGAAGTTAGTATTGAACTCCAGCCTGCATCGACAGGTTGCGATAAGGGCACATTATCTTTTGCTGATGTTCCCGGAAAGAACAAAGCAACAATCAACATCACCAGCATCAAAATCTTGATCATCATTAAAACATTTTGCGTACGGGAGCTCATTTTTAACCCAATAAGATTCACTCCATAAAATACCAGGATAGCCAGCATGGCAATAATCTGCGTTATAAATTCAGAGGAACCCGGAAAGAATACATGCGTGATGTAGCCGCTACCAATCAATGCTACTCCTGAAATAGACGCCGCATTGGAAATTAAAATGCTGCAGTTCAATGCAAATGCAATCGACGGATGATAAGCATAGGAAAACACTTTGTAATAACCGCCTGTAACCGGATAGCGAGATCCGATTTCTGCGTACGTCAATGCACCGCATAAGGCAACTACGCCACCTATGACCCAAGCAGCAAAATAAATGGAAGGTGTTAATGCTGCCTGCGCTGCGTCTCTTGAAGTTCTGAAAATCCCCATCCCGATGACAAGCCCAATAACGATCATCGTAAGGTCGAACAAGCGCAGTTTTGGTTTCTCCGTCATGAATTGAAGATAATAATTCCCCCTGTCCCCCTGAAGGGGAGACTTAGATCGTAGAGGTTTTTATTATTCGGTAGTTCTTCAAAGAGAGAGGTCGGAGGTCAGAAGTCAGAGGGCTGCTTTATTTGAAGTGAGTTCTTTAAATGAGAATGATGAGTATGTGGTGAGCTGCATTAGTACTGTCATCGTTCCTTGTGTCACTCACTTTTACATTCTGTAATTCTATTCGGCATTATGCAAGTGTCATTATTTATTTTAAAACCCAAGGGAGCGAAATATTAATAGCAGATGGGCAACAAATAATGATGGTCTCAAAGCCCCGTAGGAGCGGCATATTGAAACCTTCAATAGAAAGAATGGTTGAATATGGTAGTGAATGTCGAAAGTGATGATAAGAATTACCAAACGATGAACGAAGTGCGACGCAACTGAAGATTCATAGTAGCAATGGTGTTTGGTTCAAAAAAAATCGAATCATCATTGTTAGCTTAATTCAAATCTCTTACATAGCCCATCAATAAAATTGTTCTTACAAAAAACAGGTGACAACTTTCGTCATCACCTGTTCAACAATAAACACAATGATCTTAACTAATCACGATTTCCTTTTTTGTTGCTTCCTTTCCGGGAATTAATGGAAGACTTACCTGCAATACACCATCTACATATTTTGCAGTGATGTTTGTGGCATCGATCGTTTCATCCAGTGTAAAGACCCGGACAAAACCACCGCGACTGTATTCTCGCAAAACCCAATCAGGTCTTGGAAAACCTTCAGGCGGTGTGTAGGAAATTTTCAACTCACTTCCTTCCACATCAATTTTAAAATGCTCTTTAATTCTGCCGGGAGCAAATACCAGCATTTCATAGCTGCTTTCGGTTTTGTAAATGTTGACGGCAGCTCTTTGCATACTTCGGATAAGCATAGGCCTTTGCCTGCTTCCGTAACGTTCGCCTTTTGCGGCGCATGACTGATTGTAGTACATGTTTCAATTTTTAAATTGAGAAAATTGTTGACAAAAACCCAGCACGAAGAATTGAGCCAACAGGAAAACCTACAAATTCTGTCAGTGTTTAGTGACAAAGCAGGTACAAAAAGAAAGCGGGCCATACTATGACCCGCTTTATACCGTCCATGACAAAATGTTATTGCCAGTTATGTGAGAATACTCTTTTCAAGAGTGTCGTTGTTCTTGCTGATTGATTGGCACGAATGTCTTTTTCTTTTTCTTCAATTTTTTCAAACATCTTCAGGCTTACCAACCCGGCCATAAGGTTTGGAAGATCGAGGTTGATACGGTTGCCTGCAATGCTTTGCGCCGGTTTCATAAGCTTGTCCCATTGCTCTGTAAGTTTGTATTCATCCAAAGTTTGTTTCATTACCGGACTAATGGCATCTCTTAATTGTGTTCCTGCATGAGCTCTTAAATAATCGGTTGCGGAAGTGCCGCCGTTCTTAATGATTTGAATAGCATCCGTAATGCTCATACTTTGAATAGTGTTGACAAAAACCGGAATAGAACGTTCGGCTGTTTTCTCAGAAGCCGTAGCCATCGTGGTAGTGAAGCGGTCTAAATCATTCAATAAACCTAATTGCTGTAAAGTGGTCAATGTTTTTCTCATGGACTCTGGAAACAGCGTTGTCATGATAGCATCTTTACTGAAGGATCCCTGGATGCCCTGACGAACACCGATCTCAAGCATTTGACGAATGGCATTGGCTGCGTCCGCTTCAGTTAAGCTGGCATTTTTTAATGCACTGCATGAAAAGCCGGCGGGAAGGACAAAGGCAAAAAGAATGGGTAGAATTATCTTTTTCATAAGTATTTTTTTTTAAAAATAATTGTTGACATTGTAGGAGACTAAAAAAGCTTGCCGGGGTTTGGTGGGATTTTGTTAAAAAGAAGTTGTAGCTATTCTGTTTCCTTCTCTTTTAGTGATGTTAATCGGGTTTTCCCGTGCAACAATACCTTAAGCGTCCTTCTTTTAAGTGAGATTGGTATGAACTGTTCATGCTCTTGGAAGCGGTGTTTGTAGGCAGATAAAATATTTCTGTAGGATAAAATTCCTGAAACTTTATTGGATGAAGAGACTACAGGCAGAACGTCAAGGTTTCTTTCGCCATCATTGCAACTGCCATTTTCAGGCTATCTGTAGCCGTTACAGCCAATGGTTTTCTTTTAATTAAGGAACCAAGGTGTGCATCGGCTGAATGGTGCATGCTGAATAAATTGGAAGAACTCATGGTGCTTTCGAAAGAGTTATCGTCGTCCGGCATGTTGTTCACGTGTTATTAGAAGATTAAAACAAGGAATTGAACGGAAAACTCTTGTTGTGGAAGGCTAGACGGGTCAGGTATACAACTCCTGTTCATCAGTGTAGTAAGTAATTCTTGAACTCAACATTTTGTTGTGAATTTTGGCACCGGAAGGATCTTCTTTCTTTTTGGAATTATGGATATTGAGAAAGCGTCGTTCTTCACCGCTGATAATATCAGGATTGATTTTTAAAATTTGTTTCTCTGCATCTTTCAATACTGATTTAATATCTTTTGCAAGTGCTTTTATTTTATCGTCCGGAATTTTATTGCAAACAGATTCCGGATGAATTCTTGATTCCCATAAAATTTCATCTGCATAGGCGTTTCCAATTCCACGAATGATATTTTGATCAAGCAAAAATGTTTTGATATTGGTTCTCTTTTTTGAAAGTTTTGCTTTTAAAAATTTATAGTCCACTTCATCTGACAAGGCATCAGGAGAATCTTTCACAACGGGGTTCAATGCAATATTGGCTGCGCCCTGAAAATCGGTTAACACAAGAACGTTATCACCATCAAAATGCATTTCGACAATGGTGCTCTTTTGGTCAGCTTCCAAATGCAAACTGCCTTTTAGCATCAGGTGCATTCCCAGGATATTTCCATTGCTGAATTCAAAATGTAATTCTTTTCCCTCACGGTAAACTTTTTTTAATTTACTTCCTTCAATCTCCCTCTTAAGTTCTGAAACAGGAGTTTTGAGTTTGCTTTTATTGCGGACTTCTATTTTTTCAATCTTCTTTCCGGCTAATTTTTTATCAAGGTTCCTGGCAAATACATTCAAGTCAGGGAGTTCAGGCATAGATCATTATTTGCTCTAAAATTATTGATTCCATTTTCCAATTTGCCTAACTGCCTGGCCAATGATGAAAATAGGCCTGCCCGGTTTGTTGCCGGACAGGTCATTTAATTAAAAGTTCATTTCATCAGCACTCGGCCCATAACTGCCCGGAATGGGAATATTCAACAATCTCAAATACACTCCTAACTGTGCTCTGTGATGAATGATCTGTGAGATCGACATACGGATCACATTTCTTTTAGGGGATGCATCATAGATCTGTTCACCGTTACGTAGCGTCCAGGGTTTATCGAGAGTAGCCTCATTTCCTTTTTTCAACGATTCCCTGCCATCGATCAGGCATTTTTCAAAATAGGCCATTAATTCTTCGGTGTTTTGAATTGGTGGTTGTTTGTATTCATTCTTCGCAAAATCCAATTCATCCGTGTTAAGGACCATCGTGATCCATGTCGGCAATTCTGCCACATGAACAGCAAGTGTTTTCATGGCCATACTTTTTTCATGAGGTTTCCAGTCAAATTTGTCGGTTGGTACAAGTGACAACATTTTGCGGGTAGTAATTGCTTCCGTTTCTAATTGCTCTAAGAAAAATTCTAAGAATGTCATAATCGTTGATTTAATTATAACACAAAGCAAATAAGGCAGAGTGACAATCCTATGGCAGTGTAAAATGTAGAAGTAAAATTTTTAGTAATTCACCGGGAGAAATTTCATGTAATCATTTACAGAAACGTGGTTGTCTTTAGTCAACGGGGTGCCCGTGTTTTTTAGTTTTAAAATGCGAACGATCTTAAAGTCGCGATAATCCTGCCGCATATGGCACCATCCTATTACATGCCAGCTAAAAGCATAGAAAATGAGACCAATGGGTTCAACAATACGCTTGCTTATTTCATTATTATTGTTTTTGTATTCCATTTCCACTATGGTTTTTGCAGAAATGGCTTCCTGCAAAATGGTGAGATAATCAAAATCGTTATTGATGCAGGAAGGCAACTGCAGCCTGATGTTCGTTGCTAAAGCGTCAAGCTTTTCTTTTTGAGAAGAGCGAAGAACAGTTTTGATCTTATTTAATGCCGATGAATAGTTTTTATGAACGGAACGGTCGGCAAAACCGTAAACCAGATTTTCCATCAACAATAAAGCACTGGCCTCTTCGAAAGAAAACGAAACGGGTGGAAGAAAATAACCTTGTACGATAAAATAGCCGCGGTGTTGTTCGAAACTGACAGGGATGCCTTGCTCACATAAGGCTTTTACATCCCTGTAAACCGTACGAATGCTGATACCGAATTTTTCACTGATTATTTCGGCAGTAACGTATTTTTTGGATTGAAGTAAAACAAGTATTCCAAACAAACGGTCAATTCGGTTCATAATAAAAAATACGAACTCAAATATAACCGAAGTATCGATGGGAATAAATACAGCAATAAATGCTGCAGGTTATTAGAAGATATTAGTAACGGCCACGGTTACCCCTGTTGAAACCTCCACCTCCGCCGCCACCTTTGTTATAACCTCCGCTTCCACCACCTCTATATCCTCCACCACCACCTTTGTAGCCACCACCTCCGCCGCCAGCGCCTTTATCATCGGCTTCTTTTACCACCATGGTTTTTCCACGTCCAAGCTCCAGTCCATTCAGACTTTCAATAGCTTCTTTAGCCTCTTCTTCATTTGCCATATCTACAAAAGCAAAACCCCTGCTTTTACCGGTTTGCTTATCAATAGCAACCTTAGCTGAATTGATCTTGCCAAATTTTTCGAAGAATTCCACCAGTTCCGCATCATCAAAATCGTAAGGGAGTCCTGCAACAAAAAGTTTCATATCAAAATTATTAGTGAAGGTACGCAGGTTATACTTGCCTGCTTGTTTAAAATGAATGCGAATTTATTTATTAACCAAATGTTTTAATTGAGTAGCGTAGAGTATCACAAACAAAAATGAGAAGAACACCGAGAACAGAAAATTAATATTTGTGATCGAAGTCAACAATCCACCTAACACAAAAACCGGCGCCAGCTCTCCGATGGTATACATAATAAAACCCGAACGTTTCAATTTTCTCATCTGTATTGCACCAATTAAACATAAAACAAGACCAATTAAACCTACAACAAGCAAAAGATTTTTATGGTCGAAACCCACCTGTGCCATGTCAAATGAATCATCAAAGAATTTTTTTGCAAACCCTGTTTGTTCGCTCATTTTTTCACGTTGCTCCTGCAGTTTTTCAATTTGATCAGAACTGCTGGAAATAAAGCTCCAGCCAGAACTGAGAAGACCAATTCCACATCCGATAAAAGTGAGAATGGTAAGAACATTTAACATGGCCGGTAAAGATTTTGGCCGGTGTTGAGCGAGCAAATCATCGTTTTGGTTTGGATTTTCCATCAAGATTATTTTTTACCAAGGTACAAGATAGGTTCAAATTTTTTTTAGAACAACAGTCTTTTGAAATTTGGATTCAGAACAAATTAAAAAGTATAACCAACTGTAAATGTCAAAGGAATTTTGAAACCACGATTGTAGACAAAAATGTTTCCATTGGAGTAATGGTTAATACTGATCTCCGCGTTCAACTTCTTTTGATTTCCCAAAAAGCCCCCGAAACCCATAAAATCCTGGAAGGTGAAATGCTTTCCGCTGTCCTTTTCATCAACAATTGTTTTAGAAATATAGCTTGGACCAGCCACCGAATAAAAAAGGTAAATGTCCGCAGGCTTTGAACGGATGGCCGTAAACCGAAGCGTTGGGAAAATAGAAAAGGTATACACATCTTCTTTTTTCTCTTTGCTCTTCCAATAGCCTGCACTGATTCCGGCATCAAATGAAAACACCTTGCGGGTATGAAAAATATTTTTCTGGTAGCGCAGTGTAAATCCTTTTTCTATTTCAATACCACCACCCCAAAAAATGGGCATTTTTTTAGAAAGAAAATTATTAGGTCCATAACCCAAAGCATTGGTTGAATAGCCAAACTGCAAGATATTTTTTGGAAAGATATAACCCGAGGCCGCATTTCGTTTTACAATTTCATCCGGTACCGGAGTAAGATTATACTTAACGCCTGCCGAATAAAATAATTCGTGCGGTTGTTTGTGCTCCGAATTGCCCGGAGCATAACTGAAATTGGCAAGCAAGCCCCATTTTGGATGAAGATGATACTCCAATCCGGCCCCTAATAAAACAGTACTGTAACTAAAATCTTTTACGGCAAACGCATCATTAATTTTAAATCCCCTGCGGCTGAAAATAGCCAAACCACCTTCACCATAAGCCGAAATCTTTTTTGAAACCGGCACTTGTCCTTTTAAAGAAAGTGTTCCGGAGTGCATCCACACAGAATGTTTTTCCTTATCACCATTGACATTATTATAGATGGCATACTGCAGGGGCTTCATATAGCTTACCTGTGCAGCAAGGTTTTTATTGAATTGATGTCCAAAAAAAATCAACCGCATTCCAAAATGGTGGTTGGTGACGGATTCTGCCTGGTAACCTGGCTCTAGCTGTTCAGATGAAAACGGGAAATTGATGTATCCGAAATTGAAATTGAAGTAAGAATTTTTCAAAAAACCGGGATATTGTGCCCGGTTTTCTTGTGAGAAAAGAAAAAGAGAAGGGAGAAAAAACACGATCAAGAGCCAACAACATTTACAAAGCTTGTTCATTAAATAAGAATTTGATTCTGCTGAAATTCTGCCTCGCATAGTTAATACGTTTATGTCAGATTGATGGATATTTAGAAAAAATTTTTTGATGCCATTTATTTATCACATTACTACAAAGCAAGATTGGAATGATGCACAAGAAAAAGGATTTTACACCGCACCTTCATTAAAAACAGAAGGTTTCATTCATTGCAGCGAAGAACAACAGGTAAAAGGAGTTTTGGAAAGATATTATAAGGGCAAAAGCGATCTGCTGAAACTGGTAATTGATCCGCAAAATTAAGATCAGAACTGAAGTATGAATTAGCGCCTTCCATAAATGAAAACTTTCCCCATATTTACGGACCTGTCAACCTTGATGCGGTTGTAAGTACTGAAAAGGTTTAGAACTATTCCCACTTCCATTTGTTGTTCTAACAATGAGTAAAGTCCACTGTTTAGTAAGTATTCAAAAACTACCGTTGTCATTGAAAGAAACCTGGAAGTTCTTTTCCAATCCGCATAATCTTTTAACCATAACGCCGCCCTTTCTCAACCTTAAGGTAACGAATGAAATTTATGGGAATGAAGCCTACGCAGGACAAATCATCACTTATAAAGTAAAACCCATTGCAGGTATTGGTGTATCATGGATAACGGAAATCACTCATGTTGAGAAAGAAAAAATGTTTGTTG
The DNA here is from genome assembly GCA_017745135.1 of Flavisolibacter sp. Taxonomy (GTDB): domain Bacteria; phylum Bacteroidota; class Bacteroidia; order Chitinophagales; family Chitinophagaceae; genus Flavisolibacter. The sequence goes on along the minus strand of JAGIAB010000037.1, from coordinate 5,249 downwards.
ACGAACAAAGAAAAGGGCCTTATAAACTCTGGCATCATCAACATCATTTCGCATCAATTGAAGGAGGAACTGAAATGAGAGATATTGTTCACTACCGGCTACCCTTTGGCATTGCTGGCGAAATAGCACATCCTTTAATAAAAAAGAAATTGCTCCAAATTTTTCAATTCCGGTTTGAAAAAATCAATGAATTGTTTGGAAACTGGCCGGATCAAAAAACGAATATCAGGATCGATTGACTAGCCCGGGATTCTTGAGATGTATTTTTCTATTTGCTTGATCTGATCAACGATTTGCGGAGTGGTTGGTTTTAATGCCTTTGCTTTTCTGAAGAAATCTTTCGCTGCACGAAATTCCCTCTTATTCATCATCAGGCTGCACATTTGTAAATAAGCTGCGGCCTGGTTTTCTTTATCGGGCAAACCTTTTCTCAGTGCTGCACGAATGTAACTTTCTGCCTGCCTCAAATCATTCTTCTGCATAGCCAGCATACCCATTTGCAACATGCTGGCGCCTTCTGCCTCTTTCATAGGCATGCCCAGGTCCAGGCCCTTTTTCATGTTCTTCTCTGCAGTATCAAAATCCTGGTTCATCATGGCAAGATTGCCTTTTAGTGTATAGAAAACCGAGCGAATGGGTTTATAAAGAAGATTGGGGAATTTGATAGAATTAATAATTTTTTGCGCCTCTTCCACATTACCAGTTTCCAGGTGTTCCTGGATCAGGCGCAGGGGACCAAAAAAGAAATGCCCTGCAACTAAAATCAGTCCCACCAAATAAAGCGGGAACACAGGCCAGAAGCCACTGATGGTTAAGTTCATGGCTAAACCTGCAATGATCATAACCACACCAATATAGAGACGGTATTTAATAAGCCAATTGTAAAATTTCATATCCGGTTTTAAAAGGATTGCAAAGATAAGGCGGGGATAAAGAAAACTTGTTATTTAGATAGTTTGGATGAGGTTAATTCACTTGTGTTTTTCCCGATTTTTAGAAATCATTACGGTAGATATTTTCAAACAATCTTCTTGTGTCAATTTTATAAAGCACCCGTACTGTACTTCTCATTAAAAGGAAACTGTTATTTTTGCGCCCTGTCTGCAATTACAGGAAGCAATTGGCCCCGTAGTTCAATGGATAGAATAGAAGTTTCCTAAACTTTAGATACAAGTTCGATTCTTGTCGGGGCTACAAATGTCCGTTTTGGGCAGAAACGGGAAGGTTTGGGCAGTTTTGGGACGCTAATGGACAAAAAAGGCCAAGGAAATAGTTCGAGTTAGTGAGAAGTCAAGGCAAAATGCAACCATTGCCTTTTAATTTATTCCAGTTTAACTTGATCCAGTGACGCTTTGCTCTGCTCATTCCGTTTTGAAAGCTCATATACTATTTACAGGTTTCTTTTCGGCAATGCATTGACTTTTATTGTTTGTTGGAAGACGAGAGCATTAGAGAAATCAACAGCAGTAATAAATATAAACTTAGCCTTTAGTAGCTACAATTCTATAAACTGCAATCGCAGCGACCTTACCACCCTCAGCCCTTTCTGCTACAATAAATAGTCGCAAAGACGGAACAAGAAAAGAGGTTCTTGCACCGTCTCGTGAAGCGATGTTTGATACGCGTTTATAAGGGCCATTGGGCGCCTTCTGAAAGACATTTATAAAACCGCCTCCACCACTTGCCAAAACTTTTTGTATAGCTCCATCATAAAACACATCGTCCACATCGTCGACCAAGCCAATCTTCGATATCTCGTTTCCAGTTTTGCTATCATAAACCACCATTGTTGCAGGATGCCGAAAACCAATAATGACCTGGTTAGAAGAAGTGTCCAAAGTCATAGGAAAGTTGGCTCGGTACTTATCTATTTTCCACTTGCTAAGAAGGGCAAAACTTTTTAAATCAATAACGGCAATGCTGTGGTCATCCGGCAAATTCACATACATCCGGTCATTCTTTTTATCCAACTGAAAACTTTCAGGATGCGCGGCCAGTTTTATGTCTCCAATTTGTTTGTGTGTGGCAGGGTCAATCTTGGCCATTCCACCGTTTCCGTATCCCACAAACATTTTTTTATCAACAGAGTCATAGCGGATGTTATCTGCATCACCGGATAAATGAACGGTAGCAACCCTCTCCAAGGTGGCGGCATTAAAAAAGACGCAATCACCATTTCCGCCGCTTGCAACAGCGATTTCATTTTGTTCGGGCAAGTAAGCAATGCCTTGCGGCTCTTCCACCCCTTTAATGCTTCTTATTACAATGCCTTTGTTAAGGTCGATGGCTTCTACGGTGTTATTGCCTAAAGCAGCGACATAAAGCATTTTGTCTTTCAGATTGATCGCCATATGGTCAATCCTGCCTTTTACAGCCGGCATCTGGATTTCTTTTTCCAGCGTTAACAAGTCAGCACCGAAAGGCTGTTGACCATGACAGCTAATGAAGCAGCATGAAAGAAGAAGATAAAAGATGCATCGTTTCATAACAGGTTATCTACTTACATTTTCATATCATGCATGACTTGCTTTTTCCCGGTTTGGTCCAGTGCTGCCCGAAGCCCTTTTGCCAACTGCTCGGCAGGTCCCACTCCCCAATAATGCAGAAAGAAAATGCGAGGCTGCTCGTGTACCATGTGATTGTGCAAGGCCACTACTTCAATTCCGTTTTCAATGAGTGCTTTTAAAACCGGTTCAACTTCATTTTCCAATATGGTAAAGTCACCGCAAACAGCCGCCTTCTCAGGCGTTCCCTGGAAAGCAGCCCAGGTATTAAATCCTAAAAAAGTTGAAACGGGTGCGCCGTGTTCTGTAAGTTTTACGTCGGGGCGACCAATGGTGTACTTGTAAACCCCTTTGCTCATTTCAGCTTTATAGCCGACAATTTCATCCAGGCGTTTTGTGTCCAGCGTGTTTTGCACACTTTCATTTGACGCTGTTCCTTTCGACGGGTCGCCGCCCCTTATTTCTTTCACTTTATCCAGTACAGCTTTTGCCTTTTGTGCCATCACTTCCGTACTGCCACTGCCACCCATGTGCATATACATGATGTTGGGATGATTACGGATAAAGTGATTATGAATAGCAGTAGAAGTTAATCCTTGCCTGATAATTTCTTGTTGAACCGGTCCTAAATCGGTTTCAGTGACAACAATATCTCCCATCACCATAACACCCTCTTGGAAGGAGTGAAGGCAACCCAGGTTCCCAACCCCATCGCTGGAATGATTTTGAAACCATCTACCATTACACTCAAGTCGTTTTGAGGAATGGTGATTTTATACTCACCATTATTCGATTTCCCTTTGATGCCCATGACCCTTTCAATCGTAGCGGTATCTACGCCTTTTGCGTTAGAAGTCTGTTTGGTTTGATTGTTCTGCTTAACCTGGGCAATGGTTGTTTCGTGCAAAGTGGCGAGGCTAATACAAAGCAGCAAAGCCTTTACCTGTTTTTTCATGTTCAATCCTTGTTTCATATAAGCTTAATTTCTGTGTTTTTATAGTTTTTGCTCAAATCTGGTAAGGTGCATGATTTCTTCTGGACAGAATTGTATATACATGACTTTTGGAATAAACTTTACTTTTTACAGTAAAGATTTACGGCTCTCAAATTTCTGCTTTTTCCGTTTTGCCATGCACAGAATTATTTCGGTAGTTTGTACCAACAATAACGACTAAATACGGAGCGAAACCAATGAAGTGGATTACCCGTGAACGACCAAAGATTGACCGCATTGCCTGCCCCTGGCTCATCAGGAACTTCGTTGACACGGAAGCAGAATTTATTTATGTGCCTGCAAACGAGGTAAAAGAACAGGCAGAGAAACTAAATGCCATCCCCTTCGACATTCCAGGCGTTGAGTATTCCCACTACGAGGATAAATGCACCTTTGACTACATCCTAAAAAAACACAACCTGTCCGACCCTGCTTTGCAGACCTTAGCCGTTATAGTGAGGGGAGCGGATACCGACCGGCACGACATTGCCAGCCAGGCATCCGGCTTGTGGGCAATATCGGCAGGCTTGGCACACAATACCAAAGACGACCATGAATTGCTGCAAAAGGGGATGATATTGTACGATGCCTTGTACACATGGGCTAAGCACTTACAGAAGGAAAAACACACCCAAAATCCGGTTGACCATGTTTTCATAGATGTGTACAACAAATTCATCAAACAGAAGTCAGCGCAGAAGAAAACACCTGAATGGGTGAAGGAGCTAAAGCAGATAATACAAGACCAGATTGATACCAACCTAACCTTAACGGAAATATCGAAAAGTCTTGACATTAACCCATCGTACTTATCGAGAGAGTTTTCTAAACACTTCAACAATCTGTCATTTGGGGACTACATACGAAAGCTACGCATCGAGAAAGCAATTGAGCTAATTCAGGAAGACAAATACAGCCTTACTGAAATAGCTTACCTAACAGGCTTTTCCGACCAAAGCCATTTTACCAGGATATTCAAACAACACACCGGTAAAAGTCCATCTGTTTACAAGAAAGAATGGCAAAAAAGTAAAACAGGTACAAAAGGTTAATTCTGTTCTATTTCACATTTTGGGTAGCCCAGAACTTTGAACGCATGAATGTTCAAAGCTATTTAGTACAAAATCTATCCTTAATGACGAAGCAGTTTTCACTTTCTTTATCCAAATCTGTTGCAACCCTTAAATCGCTAACGCCAGTAATTGTTTTTTTCTGCGTTTCCGCAATCGCTAATGCCCAATCTACGCCGCAAACCTATCCCAAGATAACAGGATATGTAGGCACTATTCACCCAATTGTGACCTACAGTAGCAATAAGCCTGCATACAACTTTGATGGTGCTTATGTAGGTGGCTTGCCTACCGGTATCAACATTTGGAAAAGTCCGAAGATTGGATTTTCATTTGAGTTTGTACCTTTTATCAGGGCAGCGGACGGAACCAGCAAAATGAGCAACTTCTTATTTCATCCGGGTGTGTTGTTTGCCTTAGGCCAAGGTTACACATTGGCCACCCGTGCAGCTTTTGAAACAGCAGGTAGGTACGGTGTAACACCGGTGCTCAATAAAGTATTGGTAAAGGGCAAGAAAAGCAGTTTCTATGTTGCCATTCCTGTTCCGGCACGTTTTGGCAACAATCAGCCGGCATCAATAGGACTTGCATTTCAGTTTGGTATTGCTTTCTAAACATTTATCACCTACATAAAAACAGCATTATGAAATGGATAACAAGAGAAAGACCCAAAATAGACAG
>JAGIAB010000379.1 GCA_017745135.1 Flavisolibacter sp. | reverse complement strand
AATGCGTTTTCAGTTCAATACCATCCGGAAGCAACGCCTGGTCCGCATGATTCAAGATATTTATTCGATGAATTCATTTCTTTAATAAAGAAAGACCTCAATAAGAATTGATGCTTTCATTCGTGTAATTCGTGACTTAAATTCGTGTCATGCGTATAGCCATCATCAACGGACCAAACCTGAATCTTCTTGGTAAAAGGGAAACTGACATTTACGGCAATCAGTCTTTCGACAGCTATTTGCTGGAATTACAATCAAAATATCCCGGAGTGGAGCTTAGTTATTTTCAAAGTAATGTCGAAGGTGAGTTGATCAATGAAATACAGAAAATAGGTTTTGCTTATGATGGCATTATTCTAAATCCTGCAGGGTATACACATACATCCGTTGCTCTTGGCGATGCTATCGCTGCCATTAAATGCCCGGTTATTGAAGTGCATATTTCCAACGTACATGCAAGAGAGGAATTCAGAAAACTATCACATGTTTCGGGCAAATCTGTTGGAAGTATTTTTGGTTTGGGACTAAAGGGGTATGAATTGGCTTTGAGGTGGTTAATAGATAAGTGAATTTTGGGCATAAAAAATTAATTTTACAAGTGCCAACACTGTTAAATGAAAAAGGTTTTCGCTTCTTTTTTTACAGTAATGAAAATAGCGAACCCATTCATATTCACGTGAAGAAAGGGCAAGCGGAAGGGAAAATTTGGCTGGAACCAACATTGACTGGGCATGGCTTCATGGATTTACAAACGCAGAGGAGAAGGATATTATCCAGATAGTTCAAGCCAATGTAGAATTTTTTAAATCTAAATGGAATGAGCACTTCAATGCAAAATAATTATGACTCGATTGAGCATCTCATTTATGAAGAAGGCTTGAGAATTGAAACGATAGATTTTCATCCTGATTTGGATTTAATGCTTGTTGTTTTAAATACAAAAGTGGTATTACAACGTCATATCTCTGCTTATAAACTTCTTAAATCCGCTGATCCTGCTACACTCAGGCAGTTCGAATTGATTGGAAATGGAACCGGGGTACATTGGCCTTCCCTGGATGAAGATTTGAGTTTAAAAGGGTTTCTTAAAGATGAATTGAAAAAAATTGTGAGCGACCCTCGGATAAAAGCCGCTTAATATCTCTCTGTAATTAATCACTAAGCTTTTTTGTTGTTTTGTCAATATCTGCACTTAGCTTATTTATAAAGTTCAGTTGTTCTCTCATTAATTCATCATCTGAGTTCAAAATAGCCTCAGCATGCATTGGCTGCCCGTCATGAGGAGTATTCAAAATATCATCTTCTCCAAATCTCTTGCTGCTTTCAAACAGGCTGCTTCTTGCTTTTTTGGCAATCTGAATTAATTCTGAGGGATAAACTCTTTCATCTTTTGATAACAAAGTGGTGGCGAGTGTAGCAATATTCGAAAACAGGATATGATTCAATACCACAAACTGGTGAACATCCTTTTCTTTTTTCTGTTTGCTCTTTGGCTCTGACAGCATCCGCTGAAATGCCGCAGAAAGGTTGGCTGTATTGAGATAAACATCTTTCCTGGCGAGCTTATATTCCAACATGCTTAGTTTTCTTCCTGCTAACGCGTCGATGATCTTTTGTAAATAAGCAGCATTTGCTTTTAATATTCCCTGCATGTGTTGTTTCAACTGGTCCGATTCCCAGTGAGGGAACAAAAAATAGCCCGCAGCAAAGGCAATAGTGCACCCTAACAGGGTATCCAATATGCGTTCTTCGGCAACTAATTTAAAATTGCTTCCGAGGAAGGAAAATAAGATCAATATGTAAGGTGTCATGCAAATGACCATTACCAGGTACTGGATTCTCATGAAGGAATAAGTACCAATCATGAGCAGTACCATTAAAACAAAATGAACAGTTCTGTCGGGAATGAAAACAAGTATCAGGATGCCAACAATACCACCGGCAAATGTTCCAACAATACGTTCAATGTTTCTTTGCTTTGTAAGGCTAAACGCAGGCTTTAACATGAAGGCAATGGTCATTAAAACCCAGTAGCTGTGATGGCCGTAACTTAAAAGATTGACTATAATAAATCCTGCAAGGCATGCAATACTCACACGCAGGGAATGACGGAATGTTGATGATTTTAAAGAAAGGTTGTCCCAAAATATTTTGGGGTCCAAAGGCTGGTGAGAAACAAAATGAGTATGATCTACTCTCGAACTCTTTCTTTCGATATCCGGTTCAAAGTATTGATTGATGTTATTCAGTTCCGCCAGTATTCTGCGTATGTTCACAAGGATTTTTCGTAAGACCAGAGTCTGCGCTTCACCTTTGGGAGCAATGCGGTCGATTTCAGATTTTAACTGCCGTACTTCCTCGTCGTAATCAAATGTTCTATTAAACGAAATGTTCGCTTGCATGGCAAGACCAATTGAGTCCAGCTCAGCAGCAATTTTTTTCAGTGAATGATGAATGACCTCCAAAGCGCCGGTAGGTGCAAACTGTTTTCTCAGCAAGGCATAATCATAATAAGCTGCAGTGATGTGCTCAAATAAGTCTACCGTTTCAACAAAAGTGAATACCAGCCTTCTTCCGTCTTTGGTTGATTCCCTAACAATTTGCCTTGTTTTAAAAAGCAGTTCTCTTGCCGCATCCTGTTTTTCATTCACTACAATTTGCTGCGCTACCAACTTTCTGTAGTTCTCTTCAATGCTGGTTGCGCTGTTATAAAAATCGGCTTTGATGGACAAATAAGTGGAGATCTCTCTTACACAATCGGCCAGTGCCCTTTGCGCTATGCGATAAGGACGAATAGTATGAAGCAGCAGGCTGAGTATGGTATAAAAAAGTCCGCCGGCAAATACTAATAATGCATGAGGCAAAATCTCATCAGATTCAGTTGGTGTATCCATGGTCAGGATCATCACCAATATGACAGCATTGCCCACCGAACTGGCCCTGTTTCCATAAACATTGAACATGGAAAAGAAAAAGGTTACCAGAACGATCTCCAATCCCATGGTATAGATATTCAACCTTGCCAGTGAAGTAAGCCCTGCCACGCAAAAAACAAGAACGGTAGTAATAAACAATGCATTCTTTCTATGAATAATTGGCCCCGGCGAATCCACCAGGTTGGTGCAAACGGCGCCAAGAGAAATGGTCAGTCCAATTTCGAAATAGCCTAAATAATTTCCAAGTAAAGCCGGAAGTAAAATGGCAAACGATGTACGGAATCCATCGGCAAATGCCTGGCTGTAGAAGAAATATCGTATTTCCCTCGCTTGTGTTTTCATTGATCCATCCGAAAGTTTCTTTATCATCTAAAGTTATACCTGCAAAATTGATTATTATTAGCCGAAAGCATAATAGAAATCAGTTAATTAAAAGAGGATTCATTTTCACCTTGCACTTGACAGGGAAAGTTTAGAGAGCTTGCGTGGAAAGGTTTAAGATTTTTTAGGTAGTTACAGGTTGCAGGTTTCCAGATGTAAAGTTCAGGTTTGTATATTGGGAGGTTTTATTAACTGGTCTGCATTACTACTATTTGACTTTACTTGCGACGCTCCGTTCATCGTTCCAATCGCTCATCATCAAAGTTCAAACAGTCTTTATTGGTTTCAAAGATTCTTTACAGCGTTTTTGAACCACAGCGGCACAAAGGCACAGAGAGACACGGAGGAAAAAGCTCTCTCTGTGCAACTCCGTGCCTCTGTGTCTCCCTGGTTCAAATTTCTTAGGATAGAGAAGTCTTTCAAGTCAGTAATGAAACCTCCACAATGTCCAATAGAATTACTGGACGCAGAAGTGAGTGACACAACCAAAGATGCTAGTAGTAATGAAGATGGCTACATAATTATCAATAAAAATCTTGACAGCACCCACCCTGTTACTCTTCTGATTTCAACTTGTAGCATGAAACTTAAAACCTGCAACCTGTAACGTTTAATGAGTTTGCAATTCACAAAACTCCGCCAGCACTTTGGCAACCTGTTTTACCCCTTCGATGGTTGATGCTTTGCTAACCCAGCTTGCGCCTAATTGCCTGCAATAGTCTTCATCGATAGGATTACTGGAGGTTGTGTAAATAACAACAGGAATGTGTTGATATTTCGGATGCTGACGAATAGCAGAAAGCGTTTCCTTGCCATCGAGGCGAGGCATGTTGATGTCGAGAACAATTAGTAGTGGCGTCGCGTTGAGTGCAAAATCGTCGAGGAACTTCAATACTTCCTTCCCATCTTTAAACTCCAGCACATTGATGTTCCGGTTGTATTGTTTGAAAAAGCCGGTAATCAGTTCCAGGTCGTCTGCATCATCATCCGCAAAGATGATGTAGCCGCTTGTCATATAAGTAAATTACAGCATTGAAAGATAGCCAACAAATTTTTGATTTTGAATTTATTAACTAACGATTTTCAGTTTGCAATCTTTCTTTTGAATCCGATTGGTGGAAACCGCTGTTTATTGGTTTTAAGTAAATCACATGAGTAGCTTGCATGGATAAATTGTTTTTCTCCATCTGCAAATGAATTCTATAGAAGATTGTGATTTTTTTGAGCGGGCTTAGCACTATGGCCTGGGCATTTGTGAAAACTGTAACGGCAAAAGGGTAGGAAAAAACAGCCTCTGAGTTAATTTTGATAGCATAAAGACGCCGATTTTAGCGTTATAGCGATAATCGTGAAACTTATTAAAATGCGATACCTGTTAATTGCCGCCCTGTTGATCTCGTTCAACAGCCAGGCACAATGGAAAACCTACATTATTGGAAAAAGGCAAGATACCTTAAACCGTGTGGATTTAAAGGGATTGAAACAAGGTCCCTGGGTAATTCACGTTGCCCCACTGCGTGGTGAAGAGGGTTATGATGAGCAGGGAATTTATATAGACGATAAAAAAGAAGGGCAGTGGAAGCGCTTTTCCAACGAAGGCGATTTGCTGGCCATTGAAAGTTACTACCAGGGAATGAAGAGTGGCAAATGCCAGTACTTTCTTTATACCGGGGAATTGCTTCGCGAAGAAAGCTGGAGGGCCATTGATCCCAAAAATCCGTATGATACAGTAAAAGTTCTGGATGTGAATGATGCTTCAAAGGTTTTGCGATATGAGATCGTAAAGATTGAGCCCAAATCCTACAAGCATGGCACCTGGACTTACTACAATACCGAAACCGGTGCTATTGAATCGACAGAGCAATGGAGTATGAACAAGCTCAAGGAAGATGTTGCCGTTCATAATAACGATGAAGATGATTTGGCGCCGATAGATGTTAGGAAGGGCAGCAGTAATAAATCCACTGCAAACAACAATTCAGCACAAGCTGATGAAAAAAAGCAGGTAGCAAAACCAAAAGAGGTCGCGGAATTTGAAAAAAAGAATTCGGGCAAGAAGAAGATCAAAGTAAGAGATGGAAGCACAGGTGGATGATGTGACGATATACCATATGCCAATGAACTTAGCCTCTGAAACAGAGGCTTTTTTATTTTAAAGGCGTATCATCCACTTTGCAAACAGAGTTTCAAATAATACAAACCCGTAGTTGTAGCGGGCAAAGGAAGATTCGTGTGACAATTTTTTGAAGTTTACTGCGTCTAATATAAATTTGATATCAAAATGATATTAACTCTAAATTTCACTATATGGAAAAGATCGTAAAACCGATTTCAGGATTGATCGGTTTCCTAATTATCCTGATTGTATTAGCTGCTTCTGTTTTTTTCTTTTTACAGATAAAAGAGAACGATGTAAAGCCCTGGACAATCGTCGCAGCGGTTCTTCTTTTAATCACAGGATTGTTCTTGATGAAAGGACTAATGATCATTCAACCGAATCATTCAAGAGTGCTGAACCTGTTTGGTAAGTATGTGGGTTCTGTAAAAGACAACGGCTGGTTTTTTGTAAACCCGTTTTATACAACAGAAAACATTTCTC
>JAGIAB010000378.1 GCA_017745135.1 Flavisolibacter sp. | reverse complement strand
TTTTTACAATACTTGGGTAATGCAGGAACTGGCCAAACGTCCAAAGCATTGGGTGTTCTGGCAGTTTATTCCTGTAGTAGGTTGGTTTATCAGTCCCGGAATTTTTATTGAGTTTGTAAAACTATTCGGCCGCTTTACATTTTGGGAACACACATTGGCAGCATTACTGGCTCCTTTTTATTTTCCTTATCTCGGATACTCACCCAAAATTCATTACATCGGTCCTGAAGGCGCCAAACGATACAAAAAACAAGGATGGAGAGAATGGGTGGATGCGGCCATCTTTGCAATTGTAGCAGCAACTCTTATCCGCACATTCATTTTTGAAGCCTATACCATTCCTTCAGGCTCCATGGAAAAAACCTTGCTCATTAACGACTTTTTGTTTGTAAGTAAATTTGCTTACGGGCCCCGTATTCCGAACACGCCTTTATCCATTCCTTTTATTCATAACTATATTCCTGGCAGTTCCGCAAAATCGTATTCTACTGCCATTCAAATCCCATACATCCGTTGGTTTGCATCTCCGGTAAAAAGAGGTGATGTAGTAGTATTTAATTTCCCTGAAGGAGATACCGTCGTAAATAAAGAAGGGTTTCAATCGGCACATCCCTATTATCAGCTTATCCGCGAATTGGGAAAGGGAAATGAAGCAGAAGGAAGAGCGATCGTTTTAAGCAATCCTTCTGAATATCCCCTGGCCATTCACCCGGTAGATAAATCTGATAACTACATTAAACGTTGTGTGGGTATTGCAGGCGATTGGATTGAAGTAAAGGGAAATATTGTTTACCACAACGGACAACAGGAATCCATTCCTCCAAAATCAGTATTGAATTATACAGTTGTTCCGGCGGTTGCTACACTGGATCCTGATGTAATGAAAGAAGAATATGACGTGGATTTTGATAAAGTAGCTCCTGCAGGAGCCGGTGCTTTCAGCATGTGGCTTACCGAAGAGGCAAAACAAAAAATGCAAAAAAATGGTTTGATCAAACAGATTTTTCTAACCCCCGGCCTGGAAGAAAGATATGTATTTCCTTATGACAGCATTCACCATTGGTCAAGCTATAATTTGGGGCCGCTGTGGATTCCTGAAAAGGGAAAAAGCATACAACTCAATGACAGCACCTATACTGTTTATCAAAGAGCCATCAGGGTATACGAAGGCAATCAATTTGAAAAACTAAATGGCAAATACATTTTGAATGGACAAGAAGTGACCTCGTACACTTTCAAAATGAATTATTACTGGATGATGGGAGATAACCGAGAAGGTTCACAAGATTCCCGTTATTGGGGTTTTGTTCCCGAAGACAGAATTGTTGGTAAAGCTTCTGTTATCTGGTTCAGTTGGGAAAATGGCCCGCGATGGAACCGGTTGTTCCGAAGTGTAAAATAACTAACTTTAAAAGTCCCGCAGGTTGCGGGATTTTTTGACTTTTCAAGCTATGAAAGAAAATAAATTCGAGTTCAACTACAAAGTTTTTGAGAGTATTGATGAATTACCAGAAGATTTACGCTTTTTACTAAACGAAGCAAGACAGGTTACTGAAAATGCGTACGCTCCTTATTCTAATTTCCAGGTAGGAGCTGTAGGAAGGCTGGTGAATGGAGAAATTGTTTCCGGAAGTAACCAGGAAAATGCTTCTTTCCCCGTAGGTCTTTGTGCGGAAAGGGTTTTACTGGCAACCGCGTCATCGTTGTTTCCAAAAATTCCTATTCGAACAATGGCCGTTAGTTATAAAAGCGAAAACGTAAAAAGCGATCACCCGATTTCTCCCTGTGGCATTTGCCGCCAAACATTGCAGGAATATGAGGAAAGGGTAGAGCATCCCATGCAATTGATATTAGGCGGAATGACGGGACCTGTTTATGTTATTGATAGTGCAAGCAGGTTATTGCCGCTGGCGTTTACGAGTGAGGAATTAAGGTAAAGCCCCCTGTCCCCCGGTGGGGGAACTTAGGTTGGAGAAACTTTTAGTGTTCAGTAGTTCTTTAAAGGAAAGAGGTCAGAAGTCAGAGGGTGTTTTATTTAGTGAGTTCTTTAAAATAAGAGGAATAATTATGTAGTGATCTTCATTACTACTATCTGCTTCTGTTGTGTCACTCACTTCTGCGTTCGGTAATTCTATTCATCATTGTGAAAGTATCATTACTGACATAAAGCTCCAGCGGAGCGACGTGTTAATAGATAGTTGTGCGAATGATGTTCTCAGAGCTCCGTAGGAGCGGCATGTTGAACCTTTGAATGAACGAATGTTTGATAATAGTGGTGAACGTTGAAAATGATGATAAGAATTACAAAGCGTACACGAGTGCGACGCAAGCAAAGTCAAATAGTAGTAATGCAGTTTAGTAACAAAAAAACTCGTCGATTAAAAAGCTACACAAAACAAACATTCCTTTCTAAGCCCAAACCAACATTACTTGCTAACGTTCTTCATTCGACAAGGGATCAGACATGGGAAACATTTGCTGCACACCGAGATGGTACTTCGCTTCATGATCCAGCAACCATTTCTTTCTCCACAAACCGCCGGCATAGCCAACTAAAGAATGATCGCTGCCAATAACACGGTGGCAAGGCACAATGATGGCAATATTGTTTTTACCATTGGCAGAAGCAACAGCACGAATGGCTTTTAAATCTCCATATTGTTTAGCAAGTTCGTTATAGCTGATTGTTTTGCCGTAAGGAATTTTATAGAGCAAGTCCCAAACTTTTTCCTGGAATTCTGTTCCGTCTTGGTTCAATGGCAAGGTGAATTGTTTACGCTTCCCTGCAAAATATTCCTCCAGTTGTTTGGCGCAGGCATGAAGTAATTTGTGATCATCGTTTTGAATCTCTCCTTCGGCATTTGAAAACGTAACCGACTTAATGTATTGATCAGAACATTGCAGTTTCAACAATCCAACAGGTGAGGAGTAATATGCGGTATACAGGTTCATCATCCAATTTTTGATCCATTGGATACGGAATGCTTAGGCTGTATTAAAACTACATCTTTATTTTCATCATAAACGCCTAACACCAGGCATTCACTGAAAAAATCAGCAATTTGTTTGGGAGGAAAATTAACAACAGCTATTACCTGTTGGCCTACCAGGTCATCCAGGGAGTAAAATTTTGTGATTTGTGCGGAGGATCGTTTAATTCCCAATTCTCCAAAATCAATAGTTAGCTTGTACGCCGGCTTTCTTGCTTTAGGAAAATCTGCCGCTTCAATGATGGTTCCAATCCTGATGTCGATCTTTTCAAAATCATTCCATGAAATCGTTTCCATTGCTTTTGTTTAGTCGAGCAAATTGGCTAACTCCAACAATTCTTCTTTTTTATAAGCGTCTTTCTCGTTATCAAAAACTTTGGATGTTTCCTCCAACAAATGCTGGATTACTTTTTTATTGGAAAGCGGTTTGAAATAAGAAGACACAGGCGGAACGGAGATTCTTTTAAAATAGCTATCTACATCCTTTTGTGTAAATACCATTCCGTTCGACGGATCAATGTAAAATTCAATCTTATCGCGGTAGTCTTCGTTTGACTCGTTGC
>JAGIAB010000377.1 GCA_017745135.1 Flavisolibacter sp. | reverse complement strand
TATGAGCTTTCTACAAACAGGGCCAAAGTGATTTATGAATTATTATTAGAAAGAGGCATCAGGGCGGAAAAAATGACCTACCGTGGTGTTGGGAATTCAGAGCCGGTCTTCAGAGATCCGAAAAACGAAGAAGAAAAAAGAAAGAACATAAGGGTGGAAATTATTATAAAGTAAAAAATAAAATATTGCTTTCTTCATGCCTTTGTTGGCGTTTTTGACTAACCATCTATAATTTCCTGGCTGGCACTCCCGGGGTGGTTTGCATCGATAATGTTACGAAAGGAATCCCGGCAAAGAAATTGAACATTGAACATTGTTCGTTGAACATTGATTATTTCTCCTTTTCAAGCCCTTGTTGGCGTTCTTCATAGCCTCTTGCGTGGCATCTGCACCAACAACACACTGCTGCACTGCTCTTGCATTATTCACACAAAGCAGGAGTTTTTGAAATCCTTCTAAAAAACGTTGGCGGTTTTATAGCAAAAGCGTTCTAAATTTGGACAACCTTTTAAAAATTTTTAACACCGTATGAATGTAGTAAAAGAAGTACCGCATGAAACAGGAAATGCTTTGGGCGCATTTATAGAAGAAGTAAAAAAAAGAAACAGGCATGAACCGGAATTTATCCAGGCTGTATATGAAGTATCAGAATCTATAATTCCTTATATAGAAAGGCACCCTATCTATAAAAAGAAAAAAATACTGGAAAGAATTGTCGAGCCGGAAAGAGTAATCATGTTTCGGGTACCGTGGTTAAATGATAAAGGTGAGATTGAAATTAACAGGGGTTACCGCATTCAAATGAACAGTGCCATTGGTCCCTACAAAGGTGGTTTACGTTTTCACCCCAGCGTTAATTTAAGTATTCTCAAATTTCTTGCATTCGAGCAGGTGTTCAAAAACAGTTTAACAGGCCTGCCGATGGGAGCCGGCAAGGGCGGCGCTGATTTCGATACGAAAGGACGGTCGGACAATGAGATCATGAAATTCTGCCAAAGCTTTATGACGGAGTTGTACAGGCACGTAGGACATGATTTGGATGTACCCGCAGGCGATATAGGTGTAGGCGGCAAGGAAATTGGATATCTCTTTGGACAATACAAGCGGATAAAAAATGAGTTTACCGGTGTTTTAACAGGTAAAGGAACGGTGTATGGCGGCAGCATGATACGGCCCGAAGCCACAGGTTACGGCCTTGTATATTTTGCAAGCGAAATGCTGGCAACAAGAAACGATTCTTTGAAAGGAAAAACAGTAGTACAATCAGGATCGGGAAATGTGGCACAGTTTACTATTGAAAAATGTATTGAAGAAGGTGCAAAAGTGGTAACCATATCTGATTCGGATGGCTTTGTGTATGATCCAAAAGGCATAGACAGAGAAAAGCTCCAGTTTATTTTCGAATTAAAAAATGAAAGAAGAGGAAGAATAAGTGAATACGCCAAAAAATTTGATTGTGAATTTTTTGAAGGCGAACGTCCCTGGAAAATAAAATGCGATATAGCTTTCCCTAATGCCACTCAAAACGAACTGGACGAGGCCGATGCACAGGCACTAATTAATAATGGCTGTATTTGTGTTGCCGAAGGCGCCAATATGCCTTGTACCACCGAGGCCATTCATGCATTTGAAAAAGCGGATATCTTATACGGTCCCGGAAAGGCTGCCAATGCAGGTGGTGTGGCGGTATCAGGACTTGAAATGTCTCAAAACTCTCTTCGTTATGCCTGGACAAGAAAGGAAGTGGATGAACGTTTAAGAACCTCATGAAACAGATCCATCATGTGTGCGTAAAATACGGCAAGAAAGAAGGTGGAAAAATTAGTTATGAAGATGGCGCTAACATAGGAGGATTTGTAAAAGTAGCCGATGCTATGATTGCCCAGGGAGTGGTATAAAAATTTTCAGGATTGATTTTTAGAAGATGGTGGAGATAGACATTTGCTTCGGTTGTTGGCTGGCTTGCTGACGATGATGCACTTTGTTTTTCCGGCGAGTGTTGTAAGAATTACCAACTGCCGAAGCTATTTACGCCATTGTTGTGTTCTTCCCGGCCTCTTGTGCGGATGCTGCATCAATAACCTACGGTCGGAGTGTTGTTGCATTCTTTACATAAGCTTACGCTGATGGTGTTGAGGCGACAATACAAAAAGTATAACACTAAAAGTCTGAAAACTGATATGCGTTTTTCTTGAGGAGTAGTGTGTTACGGCATAAATTTACATGTTAGCGGCAACTAAGCAACCTTCACTATGAATGACAAGAATAAGAAGATACTGCTTGATATTGAAGACAGGCAAAAGGCTTTTTATACAATCTCAAACAGAGTTGAAATCCTAAATGAAGGTTTCAGAGCTTTATATGCTGACTATCTCCATCATATAGACATTAAAAGCGGCAAAGACGAGATTCTTAAATTAAAAGAGAATATTGATTTCAGGTTATTCAGTTCAAAGTTTCACCTTGAATTACTTCTTCGTCAGCACTTCGCTATTGAAAGTAGAATACAAGGCATCTACCAAAAAGATCCAGGTAAAGTTTTAAATGAAGTTTATCCGTCTCATCCACTGTTTGATCATTGCGAACAAGAGATTACAGCAATTTTTGACAGCATCATTTTTCATCTTGCTTCGGTATACGACTATTTAAGTGCGATCATAAATTTCATCTGCAACAAAAAAGATAAATCTATAACTAAGTGGTCACAGATCGCAAAAGCATGTCGAGATAAGGGAAACATCTACAATAGGAAAAATATTGCTACTGTAATTGGCTCCGAGAATGACAACTTTGTTGATAAGCTTTACAGATACAGGTCAAGAGTAATTCACGAAAAAAGTGATATTAATCCGATCTCCTTTACGTTGCAAATTGCATCTGGCAAAACCGATGTAAAATTTATTGCTACGGAAGCAATAGTTAAAAGTTTTAAATTCCTGAAAGAAAAAAGCAAGACACATAACATTACTGTTTCTTATGCCTCGGAGTGGTTGATTCATGAAACTATTGACTCGATTATCAAAGTCCTGTTTGGATTGAAGGAGGAAATGGAAGCTATGTCAACATTTCCTGATCATATAGGAGGGTCAGACCTTATTATTTTATACAATGATCCTGAAACTGGTTTTGCAGTGCCTGTATCAAAACCCATGTGGGCAAATGTGAGAGCAAAGAGTAGCAGCCGCTAAAAAGTTTGCCAAAATATGGGCTTTTGAAAAAGTGCCCAACTGATTATCTTTATTCTACAAGCGACAAAGGACTGAACTGAAATTTTTAAATACCCATACTTCGGCAAGCCCTTTCATGTTGTGTGCTAAAAAACCAAAGCTATTTATGACATTTGAGAACAAAAGGAATTTTACAAGGCAGCATTTTGAGCTAAAGAAAAGCTCTTTAAAAGTTGACGTAAGAACCTTATTTGACCGCACAGAATATGAGGTTTCCTATGAACACATTGATTACAAGAGGAAGATTCAAGTAATTTTCAACCACGGTTTATTGGTGTCCAGCATCTTTGCTTTTGCAATCGGACTGCTTTTAGCCTTAGCTTCAAGTG
>JAGIAB010000376.1 GCA_017745135.1 Flavisolibacter sp. | reverse complement strand
GCACTGCCAGCTATTATGCCGAGAAATTCAATGGTCGCGAAACAGCTAACGGAGAAATTTATGACAGCAAAAAAATGACGGCGGCCTGTAACGTGTTGCCTATGGGAACGTGGATCCGTGTCACAAATCTTAGTAATAATCGCTGGGTGATCGTTAAAACCAACGACAGGCTTCATTCACGAATGACGAGGGTTGTGGATTTGAGCCGGACGGCTGCTGAAAAACTTGGATACATTGGGAAAGGCTTAACCAAAGTGCGGGTAGAAGTGCTGGAAAAGGTTGAAATATCCTTAAAAAAATAGACATCGAATATTCTGTTTTGTTTAGATAAATATTTTTGAAATTTTTGTTTACAGGCGCCTATTTTTGTTTTGCTTAAACCAAACTACATTATGAAAAAAGTATTTGCTGTTCTTGCCTTTGCTTGTTTTATTTCAACCATTGTATTCGCACAAAACAAACCGATTCGCCCCAAGTCTTTGGGGGTTAGTTTTATTATGAATGATTTTGCTACTGCGGAAAAAATCCGCACAGGCAGTTTGTCCTCAGTATTTCGTGATAAGCAATGGTCGAAACTTAAAAATATGTCCCCGGGGCTTGCACTAACCTATTTTAAGGGAATGACCCCTTACGCAGATTTCGCAGGAACTTTTGCTTTTTCCGGTGCCAGCGATCCTTCATACGTTTCAGTTGGTGATGCTCTTTTATTGGAAGGCGATGCTTCTGTAAACCTCAAATTGTTCGACGACAGCTATTGGGTCAGTCCTTATCTTTCTGCCGGCATTGGCGCAAGCAAGTTCAAAAGTTATTATGCAGCCATCCTTCCGCTTGGTATTGGTCTCAAAGTAAACCTGTTTAAGGAGGGAGGTATTTTTCTGGGAACACAATATCGTATACCAGTAAGTGAAGCTGCAAACTATCATTTTATGTACAGCTTTGGAATTGCCGGAATTATCGGGAAATAATTGTAAAACCAATCAATAATAAAGATGCCTCTGTAACCCGGAGGCATTTATTTTTTAAACCGTTCGCTAACCATTAATTCTTTGCTGCCTTTGGCATAGGTATAAAATCCTTCACCTGTTTTCACTCCTAATTTTTTCGCTGTTACCATGTTCACAAGCAAAGGGCAAGGTGCATATTTAGGATTGCCAAAACCTTCATGTAGAACATTCAGTATGCTTAGGCACACATCCAGACCAATAAAGTCGGCTAATTGTAAGGGTCCCATAGGATGCGCCATACCCAGTTTCATTACAGTATCAATTTCCTCTACACCGGCAACACCTTCGTATAAACTGTAAACGGCTTCATTGATCATCGGCATTAAAATCCGGTTGGCAATAAAGCCGGGATAATCATTCACTACGCAGGGAACCTTTCCCAGTTGTTTGCTTAATTCAATGATGGTATTGGTTACGTCTTTTTTTGTAGCGTATCCATTGATGATTTCAACCAGTTTCATTACAGGCACAGGGTTCATAAAATGCATTCCAATTACCTGTTCAGGTCTTGAAGTCACCGATGCGATTTTTGTAATGGAGATAGAAGAAGTATTGGTGGCGAGAATGCAACTGGCTGCAGCATTTTCATCAATCTGTTTAAAAATATTCAGTTTGAGGTCAACATTTTCTGTAGCTGCTTCAACAACCAGTTCAGCGTTTTTAACTGCGGCTGCAAGAGAGGTATGTGTAACAATATTATTCAGTGCCGATTCTTTTACTTCTGAAGTAATAGCGCCTTTGCTCACCTGCCTGTCCAGGTTATTGGTGATGGTGGCAATAGCCTTATTCAATTGGTCCTGCGATACATCAACCAATGAAACAGAAAATCCATTTTGTGCAAATACATGTGCAATGCCATTACCCATGGTGCCGGCACCAATGACGCAGATATTTTTCATAAGCCTATAAAGTTAGGGGGTCAATTCTTCTTCTTAAAATCTCCCCGCTTCCATGCCTGAATAAATTCACTCCATGCTGCAGGATTGAAAATATTCATTGGAGGGGTTTGCCCCTGGTAAGTGGCCTTGGTTGCAATATTTCTCATTTGCATACTAGTGGCTTCACCCCCGTCGGCAGGAGTGGATTGCATAAGTATCCTGCGCTTTGCTGCACTGTTATTTTGACGGGCTATTTCAATATTATCATCAGGCACTTTTGTATTCACAAAATCTCTTGCAAATTGTTCGGGACTGGGACGAGGTCTGATAATAGTTGCCGGCAGGTAAACCGTATCCTCAACCATTAACTGCACTACACTGTACTGGTTGCCCTCTAAATTTTTGGGGATAGTAACTGTTTTGGGTTTATATTGAACGTGAGTGAAATCAATGACATCGCCTTTTAAAACTACTATGGAAAATACACCTTGATTGTTGGTAACTGTTCCGCGGTGAGAACCTCTGATCGTTACGCTTACTGCTTCAATTCCCTGCAGGCTGTCTGCCGTCATTACAATACCAAACAACTGAACGACCGAATCTTTAACTGTTTCAAACTGGGCCTGGGATTTGGTTGCGGCAAAACAGCTAAAAACACATATGAGCAGTAGTGCTTTTTTCATCACTACCAAAAATAACGGTACAATTTCAATAGACGAATAATGCGTAAAACTTTGGGCTTAACTTTGCGACTTCATTAACAAAATGTCATGACTGAAAACGAAATATTGAAGGCACTGAGCACTGTGCAGGAGCCTGACCTTAAGAAAGACCTTGTTACTTTAAATATGGTCCGCAATATTGAAATCAGCGGCGATAATGTGTCATTCACAGTAGTACTGACTACGCCGGCCTGTCCTTTAAAAGACCTGATCGCTAATGATTGTGTAAAGGCCATCAAAAAAATAAACGCAACTGCTAATGTAAAGGTCAATTTTGACTCGAGCACTACAACGATTCGTGCTGATAAAAGCACCGTATTGCCCGGCGTAAAAAATATTATTGCTGTTGTAAGCGGAAAAGGTGGAGTGGGAAAGAGTACGGTATCTGCCAATCTTGCACTGGCTTTATCGCAAGGCGGCGCATCGGTTGGGTTGATGGATGCAGATATTTACGGTCCAAGTGTTCCCATTATGTTTGGTGTTAGAGGCGAAAGACCTATGATGGCGGATGTAAATGGAAAAGGAATGATCATTCCTTTGGAACGCTACGGGATTAAATTACTAAGTATTGGTTTGCTGGTAGATGAAAAGAATGCTGTGGTTTGGAGAGGTCCTATGGCAAGCAGTGCTATCCGCCAGTTTATTACGGATGTAAGTTGGGGAGAACTGGATTACCTGGTCATTGATATGCCCCCTGGTACCGGTGATATTCATTTAACATTAGTGCAGACGGCCCCGGTTACCGGAGTGGTGGTTGTTACAACGCCGCAGGATGTTGCGCTGGCAGATGCGAGAAAAGGAATTGCAATGTTTGGACAGGCGCAAATGAATGTACCGATCATAGGTTTGGTGGAGAACATGAGTTATTTTACCCCGGCTGAATTGCCCGACCATAAATATTACATTTTTGGAAAGGAAGGAGGAAAACGGTTGGCGGATGAATATGATCTTC
>JAGIAB010000375.1:303-3557 GCA_017745135.1 Flavisolibacter sp. | reverse complement strand
TCAGTTAGCTTAAGTGGCGCAATACTAGCGCCTGCAGAATCTACTCATAACATGACAACCGGGCTATCGAAATGCCTTCCCAAATTACAATGACTCTTGCAATGTGCGTTGGCCCGGACGGGCACGCGGGAGCGTTTGCGCCGTCCTTGACTTTTTGCTCCACTTTTTTGTCAAGAAAAAAGTGGAAGAATTCTTGATTACAATTCCTTCACCACATTCGCAATCACATGTGGCTTGCCCAGTGTATAATAATGCAAACTGGGAACACCGGCTTTCTTTAATTCTTTTGATTGCTCCAAAAGCCATTCAGTTCCTACAATTTCTACTTCGGCGTCGGTCTTGCATTTTAAAATTTCTGTAGACAGCTCTTCAGGAATATCCACATGAAATGTTCTCGGTATAATGGTCAACTGTTTTTTTGTGCTGATGGGCTTCAGCCCAGGAATCACAGGAACGTTGATGCCTGCACTTTTACAAGTCTTTACAAACTCAAAATATTTTTTGTTGTCGAAGAACATTTGAGTGGTAATATATTCTGCGCCTGCCTCCACCTTCGCCTTTAAGTAGGAAAGATCGGTTTGCATATTAGGTGCTTCAAAATGTTTTTCGGGATAGCCCGCTACGCCAATACAAAAATTTGTTTTGACAGCATTCTTCAGGTCTTCTTCGAGGTAAATGCCATTATTCATGTTGATCACTTGCCGCAACAACTCAATAGCGTACTTATGTCCACCCGGCTCAGGTTCAAAAGAGCTTTCATTTTTTGGGGCATCTCCACGAAGCACCAGCACATTATCAACGCCTAAAAAATTCAGGTCGATCAAAGCGTCTTCTGTTTCCTGCCTGCTAAAGCCTCCACAGATCAGGTGGGCTACGGCATCTACCTTATACCTGTTTTGAATAGCAGCACAAATACCAACCGTTCCGGGGCGTTTCCGTACTTCCACCTTATCAAAGGTTCCGTCCGGCTTTTTCTTGAACATGCTTTCGCTCCGGTGATAGGTAACATTGATAAATTCAGGCTTGAATTCCATCAAAGGGTCTAAATGTTCCCACAGGGCATTAATTCCTTTTCCTTTTAACGGCGGAAGTATTTCAAAAGAAACAGGCGTTCCCTGTCCCTGGCTTAGATGTTCAGTTACTTTCATGAGGGTGCAAACTTAATATCCAGTTAACGAAATACAAAAGCAATTTGATAAACCTTCGGAACAAACCCTTTCGTTTATTTTTGCCACAAATTTATTTTGAGCATTATCATTCATACACAGGATCTGGTAAAACGCTACCGTGCCCGCACCGTAGTGAATCATGTTTCCATTGAAGTAAAGCAGGGAGAGATTGTTGGATTGCTTGGGCCAAACGGCGCCGGTAAAACCACTACGTTTTACATGACAGTGGGATTAATCAAGCCAGACGAAGGAAAGGTTTTCATTAATGATCAGGACATCACCAAGCTGCCCATGTACAAAAGGGCGCAAATGGGCATTGGTTACCTGCCGCAGGAAGCCTCCGTATTCCGAAAGCTAAGTGTGGAAGATAATATCAGCGCTGTTTTGGAAATGACCAACCTCTCAAAAAGAGAACAGAAGGAAAAACTTGAGGACTTGATCAGGGAGTTTCGTTTAGAGCATGTGCGCAAAAGTCATGGCGATGTGGTAAGCGGTGGCGAAAGAAGAAGAACCGAAATAGCAAGAGCCTTAGCCGTTGATCCGAAATTTATTTTACTGGATGAACCTTTTGCCGGTATTGACCCGATTGCTGTAGAAGATATACAGGCCGTTGTGGCAAGATTGAAGTATAAGAACATCGGTATTCTTATTACAGACCACAACGTAACCGAAACCCTTTCCATTTGCGACAGGGCTTACCTTTTGATTGAGGGAAAAATATTTAAACACGGCACTGCGGAAGAACTGGCTGAAGATGACCAGGTAAAGAAGTTGTATTTAGGAAGAAATTTTGAATTAAAGAGAAAGGATTGGTTGTTGGACGATGCAGGAAGGAAAAAAATACCTGACATCCATTCTGTCATTCAATCTGTCGCAAATGGAGTGGAATGGTTTAATCAGATAGAAGAAGGCGAGAAAGAACTGGGACGTTCAATAGGGAGCAGATCTACAGGCAGTGAAGATCAAGTTCAGAAAAATGATTATGTTCAGTATATCGAGGAACTGAAGCCATCTCTTTGGGCTTTTATTGAAGAAAACCCTGATGAGGAATTAAGATCAAAAATAAATCAACTTGAATCGGCAGCAACTTTTGAAGAAGTAGTTCACGATCTGAATACGATTTTATTCTTGCTAAAAGCAAAAACCTAATCGTGATTGCAATCCTTGCAAACTCCATTGATCACTACCTGTACTTCCTGTGCGGTATAACCTTCGGGTAATTCAATTTTAGGTGATACTACATCATCCAAACAAATGGTTCTTCCGCAATTGGTGCAAACAAAATGTACATGTTCGTCGTGATGATGGCCTTCTTCACATTCCTTACATAATGCATAACGAATGGAATTATCAGCAGTAGGAATAGTATGAATGATTCCCTTTTCAACGAAGGTTTGAAGTGTGCGGTACACGGTAACGCGGTCAAATTTTTCTCCTGCTTTCTTTTCAATATCGCCGTGAGCTAAGGCATCTTTTGAATTCAAAAAAAGCGAAAGAATTTTTTTACGGCTGTCGGTAACGCTTAAATGTTTACGGCGAAGGATATCGTTCAGGCGGCTGCCCGGGATTTTTGTTTCTAATATATTCATATATTCTCCTTCAATAATTTTTTGATTTCGGCCTGCATCTGTTCAATCTCCGAAGGCTTCAATCCATCGTAGATCTTCACGACCTCTCCTTTCTTATTGACCAAAGCAATTAATTGTGTATGCAGGAAATCCGTTTCGCCTTTCTCTACTTCATTTTTCGGATCATCTATCATATAACTATGCCTTGCCATTGCATACAAACTGTCTTTATTGCCGGTAAGCAGCACCCATCTGGAGGCATCTATTTTTAAAATAGAATCTGCATACCATTTCAGCTTAGCTACAGAATCCGTCGAAGGGTCGCAGGTATAAGAAAGAATTTTAAAATTGGGTTCGTTTTGGAATTCGGTATAAACCGGTTTCAGGTTGTTATTGAGTCTTGGACAAACACTGGTGCAGGTAGTAAAGAAAAAAGTGGCTACGTACACTTTCCCTTCCACATCTTTATTGGTAATTGTTTTTCCTTCCTGGTCAGGAAAAGCAAAGGGCTGTACCT
>JAGIAB010000375.1:0-293 GCA_017745135.1 Flavisolibacter sp. | reverse complement strand
ACCGTGCTGATGGGTTTAATTTTTGGATGCGAAAATTCCGGAACAGCATAAGATAAGATAACAAAGAAGCCAACAGCCAGAAGAACGAAAAAGCCTAAGAAAAATGCTGATTTTTTTGACATGGGGCAAAGTTAGCCATAGATTGAAAGGATTCGGCCAGATTAACAAATGGACTACATATGATTTTTGTTTTAAAATATAGCATGGATTGAACAAATAAGGCTGCCTGTTTAGGCAGCCTTATTTTTATACTTATTAGCAGTTAACTATTACTGCTTGATAAAAGGTAAACT
>JAGIAB010000374.1:4128-5431 GCA_017745135.1 Flavisolibacter sp. | reverse complement strand
GGCGCGAGGTTCCGCCCGAAATCGCCCGCGGCGAGCTGGTAGAGGCACCGGGATGATGAAGCACTGATGGAAAAATTTAAGGAGTTCACTGAAAAAAAGTTTGATAATAAGCGTGGCTATTATGGAATGATCGGCGACAGAACGGTTATTAAAAACACCGGCATCATCAAGGATGTTTGGGTGGGCAGCGATGCCTACATTAAAGGTGCGAACAAACTAAAAAACCTTACTATTAATTCTTCACCGGAAGCGCCTTCTCAAATTGGTGAAGGTTGTGAACTGGTTAATGGAATTATGAGCTATGGCTGCCGGGTGTTTTACGGAGTGAAAGCGGTTCGCTTCATCATGGGATCCAACTCGCAACTGAAATACGGAGCAAGATTGATCAATTCATATCTTGGTGACAATTCCACCATTTCCTGCTGCGAAGTATTGAATTCTCTGATCTTTCCCGGGCATGAGCAGCATCACAATAATTCTTTTTTGTGTGCGGCGTTGGTAATGGGACAAAGCAATATTGCTGCCGGTGCCACTTTGGGTTCTAACCATAACAGCCGGGCGGCCGATGGCGAATTGATAGCAGCAAGAGGGTTTTGGCCCGGACTCTGTGTCAGCATCAAGCACAATTCAAAATTTGTGACGTTCACTTTGTTAGCCAAGGGCGATTATTCATACGAATTAAATATTCCTTTACCGTTTTCACTGGTAAGCAATGATGTTGCCCATAACCAATTGTCGGTAATGCCTGCGTACTGGTTCATGTATAACTTGTATGCATTGGCAAGAAATGCAGGTAAATACGTTGACAGGGATAAGAGGACAAATAAAATACAGCACATCGAGTACGATTTTCTTGCTCCCGACAGCATCAATGAAATTTTTACGGCTTTGGAAGTTCTTAAAAAGTTTACAGCAAAATCGCAAAGCAAAAATGATTTGGCAGAGACACCGGAAGATGTTTTGGTCCAGGAAGGAGAGCGTATTTTGGAAGATCCGTCGAATTCAATCAGGAGCATTACCATCAGCAACTCTGGGTTTGAAAACAATCCACGCCCTGTTTGCATCAGCAAGGTGAACGAGGCCTACCGCATTTACAAAGACCTTGTCGTTTATTACAGCATGGCCCATCTTATTGAATTTATCAATTCTCATTCAATCAGCTCTTTTGATGAATTGATCAGGGCATTGCCGGAAAAAACGGTGCGTTTACAATGGGCCAATATCGGCGGGCAATTATTACCGGAGGATTTTTTGAATACTGTTTTGCAGGATATCAAAAGCGGCTCTATTCAAAGCTGGGATG
>JAGIAB010000374.1:1850-4118 GCA_017745135.1 Flavisolibacter sp. | reverse complement strand
ACTCCACCGGTTTTATGAAGAAAGCGGTAAAGCATACGGTAAATTAAAGTTCCGGCATGCGTATGCATCTTTACTCGAATTATTGAAAATAAAAAAGCTGGATGCTTCCCGTTTCAAAGAATTGTTATCTCAAACACTGAACATAAAAGAATGGATGGTGAAAACCATTTACGATTCAAGAGCAAAAGACTACCAGAGCGAATTCAGGAAAATGGTTTATGGCAATGAAGAGGAAATGGAAGTGGTTACAGGCAGGTTTGAAGACAATGTGTTCATCAACCAGCAAAAAGAAGAATTGAAACAGTTTAAATCTTCGGTAGAAAAAATCACCAGTCTTTTTCAACTGTAAATAAAAATCCCCTCTACAAGCGTAAAGGGGATTTTTGAAAATTATTTGCTCAACTTATTGGTGAGTAGGATCACTCATTTTAGTTGTATCACCTGCCAGGTTGGTGGTATCAGGTATGGTGTTCATAGTGCTCAGAGTGTCGCCAGTTGTAGTAGTTGTGTCACCGCCGGTTGTAGATTCGCTACTGTTGTTACAAGCTACCAATGCGCCTGCAATAACAATAACCGCTAAAAGTTTTTTCATTGTACTTGGTTTTTGGTTTATTAATGTGGGCAAAAATAGGGGCTCTGTCCAATACCGCAAATTTTACACGCTAAATTTTGCCCACACTCCTGTACTTATTTCTTTCTAAAAAAAATTCGTATAGGCACACCCGTGAAATCAAAATGTTCTCTCAACTTGTTTTCCAAATAATTCTTATACGGTGTTTTAATATCGTCCGGAAAATTGGAAAAGAAAGCAAATGAAGGTACTACTGTTGGTAATTGTGTAACATATTTGATCTTAATAGGATGTCCGCGAACAACAGGAGGATGATACGATTCAATGGCTTTGAGTATGACTTCATTTAACTTGGAAGTAGGCACCTTCTTTTGCCTGTTTTCATAAACTTTTAAAGCCACTTCAATGGCTTTGAAAATTCTTGTTTTTTCTTTGGCCGAAATAAACAGGATGGGAACATCACTGAAAGGAGCTAAACGTTGTTTTAAAGTTTTCTCATACTCCTTTGCAGTATTTGTTGATTTTTCAAGCAGGTCCCATTTGTTTACTAATACTACAACGCCTTTGCCTTTGCGTGCAGCTAAAGAAAAAATACTTAAGTCCTGGGCAGCAATTCCTTTTTCTGCATCGAGCAATATCATGCAAACATCTGCTTCGTCCATTGCTTTAATGGCACGGATCACCGAATAAAACTCAAGGTCTTCATGCACTTTTGCCTTGCGGCGAATACCGGCAGTATCAATCAAAATAAAATCTTTCTGAAAAAGTTTGTACCGTGTGTGAATGGTATCTCTTGTAGTGCCGGCAATATCACTTACAATGGTTCGCTCTTCGCCAATGAGTGCATTTAATAAAGATGATTTTCCAACATTAGGCTGGCCAATGATGGCAAATTTTGGAATGCCTTTTTCTTCTTCTAATTCAAAGTCATCTTTGATCAATGCAGTGATGTCATCAAGCACTTCACCGGTGCCGCTGCCGCTGATCGATGAAATGAAAAATATTTTTTCAAAGCCCATGCCGTAAAACTCCGATGCTTCCAGCATCCGTTCATTGTTGTCAACTTTATTCACTACCAAAAAAACAGGCTTGGTGGAGCGTCGCAAGATATCCGCCATAGCATCATCCAAATGCGTGATGCCGGTGGCAACATCCACAATAAATAAAACAACACTTGCTTCTTCAACGGCTACTTCCACTTGTTTGGCTATTTCTCGTTCAAAAACGTCTTCACTATCAGGAACAAAGCCGCCTGTGTCAATCACGTAAAAATTCTTTCCGTTCCAATCTGCAATTCCATATTGGCGGTCTCTTGTTACGCCGGGAGTATCTTCCACAATTGCTTTGCGCTGTTCCATCAGGCGGTTAAAAAGTGTACTCTTTCCTACGTTCGGTCTTCCTACTATTGCTACTGTAAATGCCATAAAAGCCCCCTGTCCCCCGGTGGGGAAATTTAGATTTTAGTTTTCCTTATTGTTTTGAAAATGCTTCAATTCGAAGTTTGTTTTTTTTTGAACCAACATTGTTGCTACTATCATCGTTCGATGTGTCACTCACTTGTACGGTTGGTAATTCTTATCATCATATTCAACGTTCACAACTGTAAACAATATTCATTTATTGTTCGTTTCCACCTCGCCCTCTAACTTCCCTCTCCAGCGAAGATGGAGAGGGAAGCCGTACACAGCCCTTGCTTA
>JAGIAB010000374.1:0-1813 GCA_017745135.1 Flavisolibacter sp. | reverse complement strand
ATTTGGGTGATTCTCTGTTCTACTAACATTTCGCTCCTACGGAGCTACAATTCTTCTTCCTTCAATTTATCACAACGAAATATATCTTATCAATTCTTTCATCTTATCTCCTGATTTTTTGAGCAATTCCTGTTCCTCTTCATTAATATTTAGCTGAAGGATTTCTCGTACACCGCTTCTGTCAACAATGCAAGGTACTCCAAGGTACACATCGCTGATGCCATGATAATTATTAAGCAGGGTGGAAACGTTCAACACGGCTGCTTCATTTTTTAGTATGGCAGTGCAAATCCTGTCAAGTGCCAGTGCAATAGCGTAATAGGTGGCGCCCTTTGCCTGGATAATGCTGTAAGCAGCATCTCTTGTGTTGTGAAAGAGCTCTTCCCTGTCATTTTCATTTAACACAATTTCCGAACCGGCAATATTCGCATGGCTCCAAACTGGTAATTCTGAGTCGCCATGTTCTCCAATAATATGAGCATGAACACTCCTTGGGTCGATCTTTAATTTATCACCGATCAGGTAACGAAAACGTGCCGTGTCGAGTAAAGTTCCCGAACCAATAACACGGTGCGAAGGCCATCCCGATTTTTTCCAGGTGAAATAACTCATTATATCCACCGGGTTGGTGGCAATCAACAGGATGCCATCCTTATTATATTTTAAAACTTCGGTAGTAATACTTTCAAAAATGGCAACATTGCGTTTCAAAAGATCCACTCTTGATTCTCCCGGACGCTGTGCCACACCTGCGGTAATAATTACAATATCTGCTTCAGCACAATCTTCATAATCGCCTGCCCAAACCTGTGCCTTTCCCAAAAAGGCCAGTCCATGGTTCATATCCAAAGCATCACCAATGGCTTTTTCTTTGTTGGCATCGATCAATACCAGCTCATCCATCCGCTCTCTGAGTAATAAAGTATAAGCAGTTGTAGATCCAACTGCGCCTACTCCAATAACTACAATCCTTGTTTTCTTAGAAAAAGATGCCATGATCAGTTTTATGAACCGCAAAAGTAAAGGCTCATACTTGAAATAATCCCCCTGCAGGTAATTAATGGTTAAACATTGGTATCGATGGCTCACCATTAAACTGATTTTGGTCATATCGATAACCTTTAACAATCATGTTCAAACATCATTTATCTCATCTCTGGAGGAGGCGCTGCTGGATAGTTTTGCTATGCAATTCACAATTAAAACTAAGAATTATGAAAAGGGAAAGAAACATGCGTATTAGTCGCTTCATCCTCCTGGCAGTAGTTGCCCTGGTAAGCACATTCGCAGCCAACGCACAAAACGTTCGTAAAAACACAGCTTTTATTGTTAAAGTAAAAGGTTCATCTAATCTTCACGATTGGATAATGGAAGCAAAAAGCGGTACTATTGAAGCTAATTTAAATCTTGCATCTAATGTTAGCTATCTGGCCGGAATTCAATCACTGACCTTTAACCTGCCGGTTAAAAACTTGAAGAGTGAAGAAGGTAATCTTATGAATACGAGAGCTTATGATGCTTTAAAAGCTGACAAATATCCAAACATCAGCTTCAAACTTCTGAGCGCAACTCCAACAAGTAACTCGGCAAATAAATCCACATTTAAAGTTACTGGTGAGCTTACCATTTCAGGTACTACCAAGCAAATTGAAATGACTGCAAACGCTACCAAGAATGCTGACGGTTCAGTGATCATCACTGGTACAGAAAATCTTAAAATGACCCAGTTCGGTATCAAACCTCCGTCTTACATGTTCGGCGCTTTGAAAGTAACAGATAACCTGACTATTGATTATACAGTACGTCTCTAACC
>JAGIAB010000373.1 GCA_017745135.1 Flavisolibacter sp. | reverse complement strand
ATCTTCCTGTTAACTACAACAGGAGTAATGATGCGTTTTTTGCCTCCCCAACTTTAGATCCGAAATCGGGAGTTTCCATGCAAAACTGGACGGTGGATGAAAACTATCTTTCTACTCTTGATATCAAATTATTGCAAGGAAGAAATTTTTCAGAACAGCTTGCCACCGATTCTACTGCTATGCTCATAAACGAAGCGGCTGCCCGTTTTTTAGGAGGGAAAGACATCATCAACAAAAAGCTTTACAGGCTGACGGACATTCAAACCAAAAAGACGGTTGAATATCACATCATCGGGATTGTAAAGGATTTCAACTTTAGTTCTTTGCGTGACGTAGTAACGCCTTTATGCCTGCTATTGCAAAGGGATAATGGTATCATTTCAGTGCGCATTTCTACAACAAATATTCCTTCCCTTATCGATCAAATAAAAACCAAATGGCAGTCCATATCGCAGGACCATCCATTCGATTACCAGTTCATGGATGAACAGTTCAATAATTTATATACTACCGAACAGCGAACCGGCAATATATTCATAGTGTTTGCTGTTTTGGCTATTGTTATTGCCTGCCTTGGTTTATTTGGTTTGGTTACCTATGCTGCTGAACAACGTACAAAAGAAATTGGTATTCGTAAAGTTTTAGGAGCCAGCATCCCGGGTATTGTTACCATGATTGCAAAGGATTTTTTAAGACTGGTATTCATTGCTTCAGTTCTTGCCTTTCCAATTGCGTGGTGGGCAATGCATAAATGGCTGCAGGATTTTGCTTATAGGGTAGGAATATCGTGGTGGGTATTTCTTGCTGCAGGATTGGCAGCGGTGGTTATTGCTTTGCTAACTGTGAGCTTCCAGGCTATTAGAGCTGCAATAGCAAACCCAGTAAAGAGTTTACGGACGGAATAAAATCGATTTAAGGTTATGTCAACTAAATAAAAATCATGTTTAGAAATTACTTCAAAATCGCATGGAGGAACATAGTCAACAACCGCTTCTATTCAGCGGTCAATATTCTTGGCCTATCTGTAGGTATTGCATTTACATTGATAATAGCCGGTTATGTTTGGAATGAATTGCAGGTAAATAAAAATATAAGAAATGCGGATAGGCAATATATTATACAAAGCAAATGGAAGGACCCTAACCAGGGTTTTTATCTCGCAACACTTGGTCCATTGGCAAAAACCTTAAGAGAAGCTTACCCCAACCTTGTTGCTAATTATTATCGTTTCGATGGAATTTCTTCTAATATTTCAAAAGGTTCCGGGCTGCTTATTGAACTCATTGAACTTCCGAAACCTTGAAACTTAAAACAAATCAACAATGATCGAACTGCAACACATATCCAAATGGGTGAACGTCGGCGGAAGACCCAATTTCATTTTAAAAGACATCAACCTGGTGGTGGAGGAAGGAGAATTTATTTCAATAATGGGTCCATCAGGTTCAGGCAAATCCACTTTGCTGAACATTATCGGTATGCTGGACCTTCCCTCGGAAGGTGCTTACAATTTTTCCGGACAATCGGTTTATGATTTGAAAGAAAAACAACGTTCCGATCTGTACAAAAGAAATATCGGCTTCATCTTCCAGGCTTATCATTTGATTGATGAGCTGACCGTGTACGAAAATATTGAAACGCCTTTGTTGTACCAGAATGTGAAATCATCAGAACGCAAAGCATTGGTGGCTGATATTCTCGACCGCTTCAACATTGTTGGAAAGAAAGATCTTTTTCCTGCACAACTCTCCGGCGGACAACAACAATTGGTTGGCATTGCACGAGCACTCATTGCCAAACCAAAATTGTTACTGGCAGATGAACCCACAGGCAATTTAAATTCAAAACAGGGAGAGGAGATCATGGATCTTTTTGAAAAGATCAACAGCGAAGAAAAAGTAACCATCATACAGGTAACGCATTCCGAAAAAAATGCAGAGTATGGCCACCGTATTATTCATTTACTGGATGGAAGAATAGAATCCGTATCGCAAAAACCAGTTAAACAAGTTTAAGATGAACCGTGTACTCAGTTGTTTTTTTGGCTTCTTCTTTTTTTCATTCACCGCACAAACGCAAACAGTATATTCTTTACAGCAATGCATTGATTCGGCATTGAAGAACAATATTCCTGTAAAGCAGTCTGCATTGGATATGGAAACAGCAAGGGTCAACTGGCAACAATCAAAGGCCAACCTGCTGCCTTCTCTTGGTGTGGATGTTTCTCACGGATTAAATACAGGAAGAAGCATCGACCCTTTCACCAATACGTATGTAAACCAAAGTGTGAGCCGCGCCGGTTACGGTGCCGCTACTGACCTGGTGCTATTCAATGGAGGTTCGCTGCAAAACCGCATCAAAGAAAACGCTACTGCTTATGAAGCCTCAAGAATGGAGTGGCAACAATCAAAAGATAACCTGGTGTTGAATGTGATTCTCGCCTATCTGTTTGTGTTGAACAATGAAGATCGTTTGCAGGTAGCTTATCAACAGGCATTAACAACGCAGGCAGTACTGGACCGTCTTCAAATTTTAAACAGCCAGGGTGCAGTGAAACCATCCGATGTTTCGGACTTGAAAGGACAATTAATGAACGATCAGTTAGGCATACTCGATGCAAAGAATAACCTGGAATCATCAAAGCTTAGTTTATCACAATGGATGAACAGGCCTTATGATTCGGCCATGCGTTTGGAGCGGATGAATGCTGAAGAATTTTTATCGGGCTATGCTCAAACAGCCAATGATGTGTATCAAAATTCACTCAACCAGTTTTCGTTGGTAAAGGCGGTAGAACTGCGCAAAAGGAGTTCTGAATATTCGTTGAAGGCAGCAAGAGG
Source organism: Flavisolibacter sp. (assembly GCA_017745135.1). Classification (GTDB taxonomy): domain Bacteria; phylum Bacteroidota; class Bacteroidia; order Chitinophagales; family Chitinophagaceae; genus Flavisolibacter. The sequence goes on along the minus strand of JAGIAB010000373.1, from coordinate 770 downwards.
GCAGATGTTTCCAACATTATCTTTTGGCGCAGGAATTAATACCAATTATTCCAGCGTGGCAAGAGATGCCAATAATGCCAAAATCCCTTATTCAAACCAGTTAAAAAATAATCGCTTTACTTCGTTTGGCGTTGGATTGAGCATTCCTATTTTCAATTCTTCATTGGCAAGAAACCGTGTAAAGCTTTCCGAGATCAATGTAAAGAACAGTGAGCTAAATGAACTGGAAACAAAAAGACTATTGCGCCAGCAAATCGACCAGGCTTATTTAAATATGAACAATGCTTACGAACGTTATAAAGTTTTATTAAGCCAGGTCGTTGCTTATGAAGAATCGTTTAAAGCAGCGGAAGTCCGTTTTAAAGCAGGCGTAGGAACTTCGGTAGATTATTTAACGGCAAAGGACAGGTTGGATAGAGCCAACATTAACCTGGTGAATGCGAAATATGATTTTGTTTTAAGAAAGAAAGTGCTGGATTATTATAATGGAAAAAACCAGTAGCATTGGCTTTACAAACAGAGGTCGCAGGTTGGAAGTCAGAAATCAGAGGTCAGAGGTAGGAAGTAGGATCGCATGTTTTGGGGAGGACTCTTTTCAATAATAATTTTTTCATCTTCACCAGTTGTAAAACTGTATACTTTGCTTGGCGAGTGAATAGTTGATGTACAAATTTAGTGAGGCGATTGGTGAACTTAGCTGCATTACTACTATCACCGCCTGTTGTGTCACTCACTTCAACGTTCGGTAACTCTGTTGAGCATTATGTAAC
>JAGIAB010000372.1 GCA_017745135.1 Flavisolibacter sp. | reverse complement strand
GTATTGCTCTCTGCTTTTATTTCTCTTCCACTGATTGGATTAAGTTTTGGTGAGGGAATTAAAATTTTTGCCGGTACCATCAACCGTTTAAAATTTCCAATCCTAACAGTAGCATCGGTTTTAGGTTTTGCTTACGTGCTAAATAATTCAGGCATTTCAAATACACTGGCAGCAGTGCTTGCAAACACGGGAGTGTTGTTTCCTTTCTTTGCACCCGTGTTAGGATGGTTGGGTGTTTTTATTACAGGTTCTGATACATCATCCAATGCCTTGTTTGGAAAAGTTCAGTTTGCAACGGCACGGTCTATTGGTGTTGATCCCGTTGTTACGGTGGCTGCAAACGTTTCTGGCGGTGTTGTGGGCAAAATGATTTCTCCTCAATCCATTGCTATAGGAGCAGCATCGGTGAATTTAATCGGAAAGGAATCTCAACTATTTCGTTTTACGGTGAAGCATAGTTTTATTATGCTTTTTATGATCTGCCTGTTGGTTACTGTACAGGCGTATGTGTTGAAAGGGTTGATTCCTTCTTATCGATTAATTGATGCTAAAGCAGCGGTTTCAAATTCGGCCGTTTGGACTGGTTACCTGTATTTGTTGATATTAGCAGTTGGTTTAACTGCGATTGCATTTTATATAATGCGTATTTCGAAAAGAGAAATCAAGAAGGTGCAGGAAGTCAGTCTGTCTGTCACCGAATAAATTTTGTTGATTAAAAAATAATTCATGAAGATTGTTGTATTAGATGGATATACACTAAACCCCGGGGATCTTTCCTGGGAGGAATTGAAAAGCCTGGGCGAAGTGGAAGTATATGATCGAACACCAAAAGATAAAACTGTGGAACGCTGTAAAGAAGCAGACATTATTCTTACCAATAAAGCGCTGGTGAGTAAAGAGGCAATTAACCAGTTGCCTTCACTAAAGTACATTGGTGTGTTGGCTACGGGTTATAATATAGTTGACATCGAAGCTGCTAAAGACAATGGGATTGTTGTGAGCAATGTTCCGGGTTATGGAACGATGTCAGTGGTGCAACTCACTTTTGCTTTGTTGCTGGAGCTTTGTCACCATGTGCAGCGCCACAGTGATGCGGTAATGAATGGAAGATGGACAAAGTCTGCTGATTTTAGTTTTTGGGATTATCCCCTGATTGAATTGGCTGGTAAAACAATCGGTGTCATTGGCTTTGGTGATATTGGGCAAAAAGTTGCGGATGCAGCAACAGCATTTGGAATGAATGTAATTGCGAATAGCAGAAGCCAAACCGACCAATCGCACCGCAGTAATTTTCGCTGGGTAACAAAAGATCAAGTTTTCGAAGAATCGGATGTTGTAAGCCTGCATTGTCCGCTAACACCACAAACGGAAGGAATCATTAACAGGGATAGCCTGAAGGCAATGAAGTCTTCTGCATTTCTTTTAAATACATCAAGAGGTCCATTGATTGTTGAACAGGATTTGGCCGATGCATTGAACAGCGGAATAATTGCTGGTGCAGGAGTGGATGTTTTATCAACAGAACCACCGCCAGGTACGAACCCTCTTTTGAGTGCGAAGAACTGCATCATTACACCGCACATTGCCTGGGCAACTAAGGAGGCGAGAGAAAGGTTGATGCGAGTGACCGTGGATAATATTGTGGCGTTTCAAAATAAAAAGCCGGTGAATGTTGTGAATGGGTTTTAATCCGTTTTGAAAAACACATAATTTAAAATAGGTACTAACTTGTCGGCGCATCAATTAAATAATATGTTTTCTACCTCACCCCAACAAATCTCTTCAGCGTTGAAGACTCTACATCCCCTCTCCATATGGAGAGGGGCGGCAGTTTTTCCGAATGTCGGAGATTGAATAAGGGTGAGGTTGTAAGACTTAATTTGAGTTAACCACCTTATTTGACCTATGCACATACTCATCGCTCCAAATGCTTTTAAAAATTGTCTTTCTGCCACAGAGGTTGCGGAGGCTATTTATGAAGGACTAAAACAAAGTTCTCTTTCATTTACTGCTGAATGCTTTCCAATTGGTGATGGTGGCGATGGTACAGGTTCGCTAATCATTCAAAAGCTGAAAGGCAAAACAGTTTCGTGCGAAGTGAAAGATCCGTTAGGCAGGAAAATCACATCTTCTTTTGGTTTGATTGACGAAGAAAGAACTGCAGTTATCGAAATGGCAGATGCTTCTGGGCTTCGTTTGCTTTCGGCTAATGAATTAAATCCGCTAAAAGCATCAAGCTATGGAACTGGTGAATTAATGAAAGCCGCATTGGACAGTGGTGTGAAGAAAATCATTCTTTGTATTGGAGGTTCCGCTACTGTTGATGGAGGTTGCGGAATTTTAAATGCATTGGGTGCGAAGTTTTTAAATGAACGGGGAAAGGAAATCATGCCTTCTCCAGAAAATCTGTTAGAACTTGCTTCAATTGATACCGCAGGATTAGACAAAAGAATTTACGACTGTGAACTGATCATCCTTTCGGACGTTCAGAATAAATTATTGGGAAAAGATGGTGCTGCAACAGTGTTTGGGCCGCAAAAAGGTGCCAGTGAAAATGATGTGGCTAAATTGGAAATGATGCTTGAAAAGTTTGCAAGTATTACATTGAAGCAACAAGGCAAAGACATTACAAGTATACCATCCGGCGGTGCAGCAGGAGGAGTAGCTGCAGGTTTATTTGGTTGGCTGAATGCCAAACTGGTCAATGGTATTAATTATTTTCTCGACTTAACCGATTTCAATAGCAGTCTGCAAAAAGCTAACCTTGTAATTACCGGCGAAGGAAGTATTGATGTTCAAACTTTAAATGGTAAAGGGCCTTTTGGTGTGGCTGAAAGAGCAAAACAAAAAGAAATACCGGTAATTGGAATAGCAGGAAAAGTACCGTTGGAGAAAAATGAAGGTTTGCAACAATACTTTGATGTGCTGCTTCCGGTGGGCAATCAACCTTCTGATCTTGCAACTGCTTTAAAAACTTCAAAACAAAATATAATAAGGACGGCGAGGGAGATTGGAACTTTGTTGTCCTTGAAAAATTACTTGGGTAAGTAATTTGACTTTCGAAGGCTCATTCTATCATTCAGCAATTGATTTTTATTTCAAATTGAGACAAGGATCAGAAAATTCGCTGAATTGATAATCCCGAAGGGATGACATTACTATAGAATAAACATCAATTGAGACAACGTCCAACTCCGAAGGAGTGACATTAAATTTTTAGTCAAAGAATTCAAAAAGATATTTTTCTTCGAAAGGAATATTGAACATTTTAAGAAAAGACAAATATTCTTCTTTAAACGTCCGTTTTCTGTGATGCTCTTTTTGGTTTTTAATGTAGTCAATAACATTTCCAAATTGTGACTGAGAATAAGAAAAGGCTCCATATCCTTCCTGCCATGAGAAATGGCTTTTCAGCCAGCCTCTTTCATTAATAAAATTGGTAGAGTTGTTTTTGACATCACGAACAAGGTCTGAAATCCGCATTGACGGTTTTAGTCCTATAAGTATATGAACATGATCGGGCATTCCGTTTACGGCTAAAGATTTTTGCTCTTTTGCGGTGATGATTCCTGAAATGTATTTGTACAATTCCTCTTCAAAAGAAGGATTGATG
>JAGIAB010000371.1 GCA_017745135.1 Flavisolibacter sp. | reverse complement strand
GCCATGGGTCGGCAGTGGTGGAATTAGTAGCGTAAGCGTATTCCTTGTTTCTCCTGGAATATAACGCACCTCCGCGAATGGTTAGATATTTATTGATGTCACTGGATATTTTCAACGAACCATTGTAGCGTGAGAATCTATCTTTTTTGGATGGTTTCGTCATGCCGCTTTGGTCTAATAAGCCTAGTCCTAAATTGAAAGAGGTTTTCCCTGATTTAAGGCCTACCGATAAATTGTGTTGCTGGGTTGGTGCCCATTCTTTAATCATGTAATCATAGGGGTCGTAAGTTCTCATTCCCATTTTTCTATTTTGCGGGCCCTGAACATACCAGTCCCTTCCAAAAACAGTTGGGTCATTTGCTCCTATGGTATTACCATATTTATTCTTCCACTCGACAGCCTTTTCATAAGCTGCCCGGTCCACATAATAAAACGCACCTGTTTCTGAAGTTGTTCCAATTCGTTCTGCTGCCAGCACTGTGTATTTCAATCCGTCTACATCGGCCATATCAAGGTTTTTCCACACATTTTGCCAGGAGAAATTGTTGGTATAATTGATCTGGGGCTTTGCTCCCGTAACACCTTTTTTGGTAGTAATTAATATGACACCAAAGGCTGCTTTTGAACCATAAATAGATGCCGAAGCTGCATCTTTTAAAACAGTGATAGACTCAATATCGTTTGGATTCACCACCTGGATACTGGGTATTTCAACATTATCCAGTAATATCAATGGAGAACTTCCCCCGTAAATTGATCCGATCTGGCCTCTTATTTTGATGATCGGGTCAGATCCTACTTCCCCACTTGGAATCGTTACACTAAGACCGGTAGCGGTGCCTTGCAGACCTCTGCCAACATCCGCAATGGGGCGGCCTCCTAAAGTTTTCTTCACATCAACACTTGATACAGCACCGGTTAAATTCCCCTTGCGTTGTGAAGAGTACCCCACAACAACAACATCAGTCATTGAATTTGACAAGGACGGCAGATTAATGTTGATGGTAGTTTTATCGCCTACAACAACATCCTGCGACTGGTAGCCGACATAAGTGAACTGTAAGGTTTGACCTTTTGCTGCCGCAATGGAAAATCTGCCGGAAGCATCGGTCACTGTCCCTTTGTTGGTACCTTTTATGGAAACAGTAACTCCCATAAGAGCGGCATTATCACCGCCGGAGGTTACAGTTCCGGTTACGGTCTTTTCCTGGGCGAGGCCAGTGATCGACAGTAAGATTATTCCAATTGGAATAAGAGTGGAGAGGAGAAATTTTCTCATAATGAAGCATTTAAGATTATACAATTCGTATAGCTTCAAAAGGCAGGACGCAGTAGATTAATGCGAAGGATAGATGGACTTACAGTACGGTAATGCCGGCGTCTTTATAAGGTTGCAACAATGGATCGTCAGCGTAAAGCTCTGTTATAAGCGTATTGATTTTGGAGCTTTCACAGACCTGGATAGGTTGTTGAGAGTTGATTTTTTCCGCAATGGTCAAACAAACCAGTTTTTGCGACGATTCCACCATTGCCTTTTTGATCTGAACGACATCCCAATCGTTATCTGAAACACCGTTCTCTAAGTTCAAAGCGTTAATGCCCATAAAACACAAATCGGCCTTGATCTGCCGGATTCTTGAGATTGCTTCCAGCCCAACAGTGATCTTTGAGTTTTTGGAAATCTTATCACCGATAACAATCACATCGATGTTGGGATGGTTCATGTATTCGTAAATAGCAGGAATGCTGCCTGAAATAAAAGTGGCATGCAAGGATTGAGGTAAAGCTCTGGCTAATTCAATTATAGTAGTACCGCCGCCTGTTAGAACGAACATTCCATCTTTAATCAGGGAAGCGGCTTTTTGTGCAATAATCTTTTTTTGCTGGTAGGAGTAAACTTCTTTTGAAGTGTGGAGCCCGTTATGAAAAGAAGGAGACAAGGCGCCGCCGTGAACTTTGATCAGCTTGCCGGCGTCGGCTAATTCCTGAAGATCTCTTCGGATGGTATCATCCGATACATTGATGTGCTGACTGAGATCAGTAGACAAAACTTTATTGTGCAGATTTACCTGGTGGAGGATGTAAGCTTGTCTTTCTCTTTTAAGCATCAGTTAGGGAATTGCAACCAAAATAAAGGAATTTGCGGGATAAATCCGCAAATTTTTATTAAGAGTCTATTAACAATTGCAGAAAACCGCAACTTTTAAGGGTCTATTTAAATGTAAATCTGGCACTTACACCTAAAGCCTGGGGTTCAAAACTAAATTCTTTTGTAATGGTCAGTTCGGGCTTCCAGTCGATGGAAAAGTTAAGAGGAATCGTGGGTATTTTATAATCAAGACCTATGACACCTTGCAGACCTGCTCTTCTGGGTCCGCTAAAACCTGCATAAACACCGCCACCATAAAAATAAGTGAAGTGGTCGGTGGTCAATGGTTTGTGTTGTTCAACCAGTAAGCCTAATGCAAACGGGTCATTAAAAGTGATAAGGCCTTCCACGGCTGTTTTTTCGGTAAAAAAATATTTAAGACTAACAGAATTGTTTACCAGCGCTGCCTTACTGCTGAAACGAACACCCACTGCTGATTTGTACTGTGCAGATACTGATGTACCAATCAAAATTGAAAACAGAGTTGTGCAAATAATTCCGGCCTTTTTCATCTGAAGTTTTTTTATTGTTATGAATTGAAGATGAAGCTACGTATGATAAAACTTGATGGCTCTTTATTTAATGTCATACGCAATTTCTCAAGTTATTTATTTGTATAAAACGGTTGGAATAAAATGAAAGTGTGAAGGAATTGAGAAAATACAGTTCTAAAAAAATACAATTACTGGTTCTGCAGTGAGTGTGGCCGTTATAAGAATTAAAAAATCAATTTTCTCTAGTATCTCAAGCGAATAAGTTGGCTAGCCTTGATTGATTATTTTGCAAGCGTTGTTGTTTATATCGTTCAAGAAAAGATTTTTAGAAAGTATTTGAGGTATTGAAAAGAAGAAAAACGATTCCTACTGTTATCAACTATTCATTCAATCTATTCGTCGTGAATGTTCGACTCCTACGGAGTCGCATACACTTGGTGGATTCTTTTTCTACCAACATTTCGCTCCTACGGAGCTATGAGAACATCATACACACAACCATCTACTAACAATTCGTTCCTCCGGAGCTTCATATTAAGATGATACTTTCACCCCGATAGCTATCGCATTGGCGTCAGGTTAATTTTTAAAAAATTGGATCAAGTCTGTCATATTGGTTCTATCAGATCGTTTTTCATAGCAGCAGTATTTTGCCAGTTGTACCATTCGTTTGCTTAGGGTTGTGCTGAAAAGCAGATACAGGTTTGCTGCTACATATTTGGATAGCTTGAATAAAGAGATGGTTTTGCCGCCTTTTGTTTCTATTCGTTTTTTACATTCCATATAAACCTTTTGTATGAACAGGCAGATAAACAACAACATTAAAAGAATGGCTGTAACAATGCGATGAACATTGCGGCAGGGCTCCTGTAAAATGCCTTGCAGATTAAACCCGCTCTTCCAGCATTTAAAAATTACTTCTATTTGCCAGCGTACCCTGTAAGCCTGTGCTACTTGCCCGGTAGTCCATAGC
>JAGIAB010000370.1 GCA_017745135.1 Flavisolibacter sp. | reverse complement strand
TCCGGTGGAGGGACTTCGCTGCAGCACAGCCCTGATAATTTGAGATTCATTACAGAATTGAAGAAGCTTTAGTTTTCTGAGATATAGCAACGCCTTCGGCATTGCTTTTCAGAACACGGATGACACGGATAAAAAGGATTTACACAGATATTTTCTCTTTAAAAAATCCGTGCTGATCTGTCCAATCCGTGTCATCTGTGTTCTGAAAACTTTGCCACTTGTGGCAAATAAAAAGCTCTCAACATAGAAGAGAGCTTTAAGTATCATTAAATAAGTGAGAGCTGGAATGGGTTTCCTTCCCACCGGGAAGGTCGGGATGGGCTTTACTTCACCAATGCCGCCACTTTCGCTCCATTTCTTTTGGCCAATCTCATAATTCTAAATACCTCACCGTAATAAGCACTGGTGTCGGCATTAATAACTACAGAAGGTGAATCTATGGTTTGCCTGGCAGCAACAATAGCTTGAGTAAGAAGAGTATCCAATTGTTCGGAGGGAATAACCTGCGTGCCGATATAAAACTTTTGTTCTTTATCAACCGTAACAACAATGTTTTGCTTTGCCTTCATATCCTTATCTCCTTTCGGATTACTTACCCGGACAAGATTGGGATTGGCCAATGTAGAAGCAATCAAAAAGAACAGGAGCAGAATGAACAGAATATCATTCAGCGGACCTGTGTGCACTTCAGCACTTGCTTTTAATTTTCTTCGGATATTCATTTACAGTCAAAAGTTAAAAGTCAAAACTAAATTCTATTCGTCTTTTCAATTACCTCGTTGGCTCCTGCAAAATATCCAGGAACTCTGCACTCGACGCTTCCATTTTGTACGCCGTTTTATCTACTTGCGTTGTCAGATAATTATGAGCAATGTAAGCCAGCAAACCAATGATCAAACCCGTAGCCGAAGTAATCACTTTTGTATAAATACCATTGGCCATGGTTTGAATCGTAAAATCACCTCCGGTCGCCAGGCTGTAAAACAACTGGAACATCCCGATAATGGTTCCCAAAAATCCAAGCAGCGGAGAAATACCTGCAGACAATGATAAAATGGAAAGATTTTTTTCCAGGTTGTAAATCTCCAGCTTTCCTACATTCTCCATGCTGCGTTCAATACTTTCGATTGGCTTGCCAATACGCTGAATGCCCTTATCAATAATTCTGGCAACAGGGTTGTTGGTATTTTTTGCAAAGCTCCGTGCTGCTATAACATTACCGCTTACAATATGATCACGGACGATGTTCATGAAATTGCTGTCGATATTGGATGCTTTGCGGATGGCGATCAATCGTTCGAAGAAAACAAAAATGGTGATGACGAGTAAAAGCATCAAAGGGATCATTACCCATCCGCCCAGTGTCAATAAATCGAAAAGACTAATCCCGCTTGTAGCTGCTGCCGTGTGTGTTGAATCAATTTGTAAAAGGTTGATCATACGATTTTACTTTTCGCAGTAAATGTAATTGAATGTGATGAATAACGTGAGGTCCCCTGTAATATTTTATGGCTGTTTTAAATGCATGGAAAATACCAGGATGGAAACATTATTTTTTGATTTATTTAAGGAATTAAGAAAAATTAGGTTTTGAATAATTTGAATCCGGAGAAGCTGAAAAGAATTGTGTATTGAGTTAGATTGATAATTTTTATAAGCCAGACTTCACTACTACTATTGAGCTTTTCTTGCGTCGCACTCTTGTACGCTTTCTAATTCTTATCATCATAAGCCGGGTCAGTCTTTACAGGTTTCAAAAATTCATTACAGAAAAGTGTGTGTTTGAACCACAGCGGCACAAAGACACAGAGAGTCACGGAGAAGAAGCTCTCTCTGTGAAACTCCGTGCCTCCGTGTTTCCCTGGTTCAAATTTTTCAAATAAAGAACTTCTCAATTTCTGTAATGAAACTTGCAAAATGAAGAATAAAGTTCTGAACGCAAAAGTGAGTGACACAACAGGCGATGATAGTAGCAATTGGCTGACTAAATAATAATCAACTTCCTGCTTGTTCATTATTGATTATTCACCGGATTATAGTCTGTTCCGGCAGGCTTTAACATTAATGCCTGTATTTGCTTCATGGTTTTTTCCATGCCGTCAGAGCTGCCATCGAGGAAAATGACATTGCCTTTGCCATATTCAGCAAAATTTTTGATCGCTTCTGTCCACATGCTGAATAAAATTACGTTCGTATCCAGGTTGGCCTGTTTCATTTGTTCGGCGGCTTCAGTCATACCCCTCGCTACTTCCTGGCGGAAGAGCGCCACACCCTGTCCACGCAAACGGGCTGCTTCTCTTTCTGCTTCGGCTGCAATTTTAATAGCATTACCCTCTGCTTCTGCTCCTTTTGTTTTGGTGATCAACATAGCCTGTCCTTCATTTTCCGCAGCCGCTTTCAAATTATTTGATGCAACTACCTTGCTCATTGAGTCCATGATGGCTTTATCAAAAGTGATATCATTGATTTGTAAATCCATTAAATGATAGCCCCATTCTTCAAGTGTATGATCAATTTCCACTTTCACATAATCAACGATCTCTTTCCTTAGTCCTAAGACCTCAGCCTGTTTTTTTGTAGCAACAAAAGACCGGATGTTACCTTCGATCGTTCTGATTAAAGCCTGCATTAAATCTCTATCAGCAAAAAATTTAAATGCTACTTTTTTGATGGTCTCTTCATTTGCATTTTGAACAGCATACAGCAGCATGCTTTTAAAAAAAACATTCGCCTGGTCCTGTGTAACCGCCTGGAATTCCAGTTCAACTGAACGATTTTGAATGGAAATTTTTTTATACAGTTGCTCCAGCACAGGAATTTTAAAATTTAACCCGGGACGAACAACACGCTGATACCTGCCGAACATTGTAATGACTCCAATGTAACCCTGGTTAATGGTAAATATGCCACTGAAAACAATGAACAACAAAATAAGTATCCACCAATAACTAATAATAAAACTTATGAGTGGATTCGGATCGGCTTGCAGAAAAAACATAAAACAAAATTTGGTTGCCGCTAAAGATAGAGGTTTTAGCTATAGCTTTTCAGAGCCTGGATCAGTTGACCGTTCTCCGTGGGTGTTCCTACGGTGATTCGCAAACAATCTTCACAAAGAATTATATTACTGCGGTTGCGGACAACGATGCCTTTTTCTTTTAGATAGTTATAAATCGTTGTCGCTTCCGCCATTTTTACCAGGATAAAATTGGCATCCGAAGGATAAACGTTTTGAACTAATGACAATTGAATTAAATTTTTAACCAATTCTTCTCTCTCCTTCACGGTTTCTTTGATCATTGTGTTCACGTCTTCCAAATGATCCAATGCCTGCAATGCCAGTTCCTGCGTTGCCTGGTTAATGTTGTAGGGAGGTTTTATTTTATTAAGAACATCAATGATTTCGGCAGAAGCAAAATTCATCCCAAGACGAAGTGCTGCCAGGCCCCATGCTTTGGAAAATGTTTGCATGACTACAAGATTGGGATAATCTTTTAATTCAGTAAGAAAAGAACGGTGACGACTGAAATTGATATACGCTTCATCAATCACCACAAGGCCATCAAAATTGTTTAACACCATTTCAATAT
>JAGIAB010000036.1 GCA_017745135.1 Flavisolibacter sp. | reverse complement strand
ATTATGATTCATTATAAGAACGCAGAAGAAATAGAATTGATGAGAGAAAGTGCGTTGCTGGTAAGCAAAACGCTTTCAGAAGTAGCTAAAATTCTAAAACCAGGAATTACCACTCTTTCACTTGATGTTTTTATCGGCGAATTTTTGAAGGATAATAAAGCGGTTCCGTCTTTCTTAAACTTTCATGGCTATCCCTTTAATTCCTGTATTTCAGTGAACGACGTCGTGGTCCATGGTTTCCCGGGCAAATATGAATTGAAGGAAGGTGATATCGTTTCCATTGATGTAGGCGCCTACAAAAATGGCTTTCACGGAGACCATGCCTATACTTTCATTATTGGTAACGCAAAAGAGGAAGTGGTGCAACTGGTAAAGATTACGAAGGAATCTCTTTACAAGGGAATAGAAAAAGCAATTGCGGGAAACCGTATTGGAGATGTCTCCTTTGCTATCCAGGAACATACAGAAAAGAAATACGGCTATGGCGTAGTACGAGAATTGGTTGGTCATGGTTTAGGTAAAAGCATGCATGAAGATCCACAGGTTCCCAATTATGGCAAACGGGGTTCAGGTCATGTGATGAAGGAAGGTTTGGTGATTGCTATTGAACCTATGATCAATTTAGGAAGAAAAGAAGTGTATACAGATGATGATGGATGGACCGTGCGCACAAAGGATGGAAAACCTTCCGTACATTTTGAACATGATGTTTGCGTGAAAAAAAATCATGCAGATGTCCTTTCTGATTATGCCCCGATAGAAGCAGCCGAAAAAGCCAATGCAAATTTGTTTTCAGGCTATTATTAAGCTCTCAGTGTTGTTAAGACCTTCGAGGTTTTAATTTTATTCTCTTCTTTACTATTGATCATGAAGAAGCAATTGGTTGTTATAGGTGGCGGGGCCGCCGGTTTTTTTTGCGCAGTAAATGCAGCAAGAATGAACCCCAATCTTCATGTTATCATTCTTGAAAAAACGAACAAGCTACTTTCCAAAGTAAAAGTTTCCGGTGGAGGAAGATGCAACGTAACCCATGCATTGTTTGACATTGCTGAAATGTGCAAACGGTATCCTCGCGGGCAAAATTTTGTAAAGAAAACTTTTCATCAATTCTTTACAACAGATACAATAGAATGGTTTAAGGCAAGAGGTGTAAGGTTGAAGGCAGAAAATGATGGACGGATGTTCCCTGTTACAGATTCTTCACAAACGATCATTGATGGTTTGATGAATGAAGCAAACAGTTATGGTATTGAGATAAGAATAATGTCGGAGGTCAGAAGTCTGATCCCGATAGCTATCGGGACAGAAGGGGGCAAATTTCATATTGAATTATCCAACCTCCGGCATCTGACATCCGACTTCGTCTGCATTGCTTGCGGTGGTTACCCAAAAACTTCAATGTTTCAATGGTTGCAAAGTTTGGGACACAGCATCGCTGAACCTGTACCTTCTTTGTTCACTTTTAACTTGCCAAAGCATCCAATTACTCAATTAATGGGCGTAAGCGTCGGGAAAGCAAGAGTAAAAATTGAGGGAAGTAAATTGACTGAAGAAGGACCGGTTTTAATTACGCATTGGGGATTGAGCGGACCTGCTGTTTTACGGTTGAGTGCATGGGGAGCGAGAGAGTTATCAGTTAAAAGTTACGAGTTCAAAGTTCACATCAATTGGTTGCCAGACTTCAATGAGCAAACATTAAAAGAGCAATTTCAAAATTTCAGGATCAGCCATTCAACAAAGAAGATCATCAACCACAATTTTGGTTTTCTGCCGAATCGTTTGTGGCAGTTTTTACTGGAACAATCCGGAATAAACAGCGAAACAAGATTTGCTGATCTGTCTTCTAAAACAGAGAACATTGTCATCAAAAATTTAGTTGATTATGTTGCTGAAGTAAACGGTAAAACAACTTTCAAAGAGGAATTTGTAACTGCAGGTGGAATTAATTTATCAGAGGTTGATGCGAACACCATGATGAGTAAAAAAGTTCCAAACTTGTTTTTTGCAGGTGAAATTTTAGATGTTGATGGAATTACCGGCGGATTTAATTTTCAACATGCATGGACGAGTGGATGGATTGCAGCAAAAACAATTGCTTCGCTATAGTTATTGAGTTAGCAACTTTGTCCCTTCATAAATTTCTTTCAAATCGAGTTGTACCTGGGTGCTTTTTAAGACAAAAAAATCTTCAATTGATTTGTATTCTTTCAACTCCCAATTCCCATGATCATTGAGAAAGAAAATTTCAATATGAATAGATTCAGAATCAATCAGTATATATTCTTTCAGTGAAGGAATATCCCGATACAATTGAAATTTCAGACCGTGATTATAATCTCTTGTGGAAGGAGAAAGAATTTCAATAACCACTGTCGGATTCAAAATATTCCAGTCATCATTATTGAGTGTTTCAATATCTCCACAAACAACTGAAATGTCTGGATAAGTAAACAGCGAATTCTTTTCAATGTGAATTCTTTGATCACTGTTGAAAGGCTGACAAGGTTTCCCTTTAAGTTTATTTGCGAGAAGAGTGGAGGTATTTATCGCAATTTTATTATGCGTCACCTTGGAACCGGACATCGCAAAAATCTCACCTTGATAATACTCGTGTTTCTCTTGAGAGGTTTCCTCCATTTCAAGGTATTCCTCAATAGTATATTTTTTATTGCTGTAAGAAACGGCAGGTTCTTTTACATCCATATTTCAATTTACAAATTTGTACTGGAAAACTTATCAGGAAGATCGCTTTTTCAGGTAAGCTCTCAGCTCTTTTTCACTGTCGAACATGGCTTCGTAATTCTTTCGAATATTTCGGCTTATAAAGGAACTCAATCCTTTTCCTATAACTGCCAGTTCTTTCATCCTTTTCAGGTTTTTTGTACCGGTGACTTCATTGCTGTATAAGTAATACTGATTTCCAAAACGTGTAATGATATAGTCTTTCCCAAATTCATAAGCGCTAACGCCACTATGTGTGTTTTTATAGACCTCCATATCGAACCTGATGAAAGAAGTTTGCCACCGAAGCCATTTGGGTTTACAATCTTTGCACAATAGAATTCACAGAAGTAAAAAAGTGCGACGCAACCGAAGCCCTATAGATAGACGAACTTATGGCTCCTAATTTCTCTCTCCCAAAACCTTTACATCGCCTTAACAAAGCAAAGGAAACCGGCCTTAAAAAACCCCGAACTCCAAACCCAAAACCCCAAACTAAAATGTATCTTTGCCGCCCCCGTCCCGATAGCTATCGGGAAAAAAACCGGGATTTTTTTATGGAAGAAAATCAAATTAATAACCCAAACGCTGAAGGACAGGAGTCTGCACCTGCACAACCTGCAGAAGTAGCTACAGCGACAACAAATGTACCTGTTCAGGAGCCTGTTGAAGAAAGAGTAGCAACAGCTCATGACGACTTTGACTGGAGCATTGACAAACGCAATGTGGCCAGCTACACAAAAGAAGAAAAAGAGAAGTACGATAAAGTGTATGAAGGCACTTTTGTACAATTGAACGACGGCGAGATGATCAAAGGAACTGTGGTTGGTATTACTAAGACTGATGTGGTTCTGAACATTGGTTTTAAATCCGACGGTCTGGTTTCTTTGAACGAATTCCGCGACATTCCTAACCTTAAAGTTGGCGATGAAGTGGAAGTAATGGTTGTTGAAAAAGAAGACCGTGATGGTAATCTGAACCTCAGCCGCAAGCAAGCCCGTATCACCCGTGCATGGGAACGCATTGTTGAAGTGCACAAAACAGGTGAAATTGTTACAGGTACTGTTACCAGCAAAACTAAAGGTGGTTTGATCGTTGACGTATTTGGCATGGAAACATTCTTGCCAGGTTCTCAAATTGACGTTAAACCAGTTACAGACTACGATCAGTTTGTTAACAAGACTATGGAGTTCAAAGTGGTGAAAGTAAACGAAGCAATTAAAAATGCTGTAGTTTCTCACAAAGCTCTTATTGAAAGCGATATCGAAGCACAAAGAGCACAGATCATTGGTAAGCTTGAAAAAGGACAAGTACTTGAAGGAACAGTTAAGAACATTACTGACTTCGGTGCGTTTATGGACCTTGGCGGCTTAGATGGTTTGTTGTACATCACAGATATTTCATGGGGTCGTATCAATCATCCATCAGAAGTATTGAAGCTTGATCAGAAGATCAACGTTGTGGTACTTGATTTTGATGATGAGAAGAAACGTATCTCTCTTGGTTTGAAACAACTGACTCCGCATCCTTGGGATGTGTTGCCTGATACCATTGTTGAAGGTGCTATCGTGAAAGGTAAAGTAGTGAACATTGAAGACTACGGTGCATTCCTCGAAATCCTTCCTGGTGTTGAAGGTTTGGTTCACGTATCTGAAATTACATGGGCTAATACTCCAATCAATGCGAAAGAGTTCTTCAAACTGGGTGATGAGCATGAAGCCAAAGTGGTAACACTTGACAAAGCAAGTCGTAAGATGAGCTTGTCCATTAAGCAAATGTCTCAGGATCCATGGAGCGATATCGAAACCAAATTCCCTGAAGGCAGCCGTCATACCGGCGTTGTGAAAAACATTACTCCTTACGGCGTATTTGTTGAATTAACAACTGGTATCGGTGGTATGATCCACATCTCTGATCTGAGCTGGTTGAAACGTTTCAATCACCCAAGTGAGTACACTAAAGTTGGTGAAAACATCGACGTGGTGATCCTTGGTATTGATAAAGAGAACCGCAAACTGCAATTGGGTCACAAGCAATTGGAAGAAGATCCCTGGAACAGCTTGCAGGATACATTTGCTGTAGGTTCAATTCATGATGGAACTGTTATCCGCAAAGACGACAAAGGCGCTATTGTTCAATTGCCTTATGGTTTGGAAGGATTTGCTCCTAACCGTCATTTGGCAAAAGAAGATGGCAAGAGTGTTGGCGCAGACGAAACAGCACAATTCATGGTGATTGAATTTGATCGCAATGAAAAACGCATTGTGGTTTCTCACACACGCATTTGGGAGCAGGCTAAGATGGAAGAAAGAGATGCGCAAAGAAAAGAGCAAAGAGCCGATGCTGATGCTGCCAAGAAAGCTGTGAAGAATATTCAAAGCAAGGTTGAAAAACCAACGCTTGGTGACCTTGGTGCCCTTGCACAAATCAAAGAAAGATTACAACAAGAAGAAAAAGATAACAAGGCAGCAGGTGGTGATAAAGCTGCTGAGTAATTGATTTTTTGTAATTGAATTCATAATTGAAGTCCTGCAGCGATGCAGGACTTTTTTTTTGGTGTGGAATAAACTGGATAATGAATTGAGTAATTGATGAAGATTTTTTGAACCAAACGTTCACTGCTACATATTGAGCTTCTGTTGCACAGTTTACCCTGAGTGAAACGAATGGGCACAGCGTGTACGTTCTTATCGCTTATCAGCAAGTCACAAATAGTATCACTGGTTTCAAACATTTCCTCGTCGATAAAAAATAAAACCATTAAGAAGTTAAGGGAATTAAGTCTTAATGCTCCTTAACTTCTTAATGGTTCAAATAAAATCTTACTGCTGTAAGAAAATACGAAAATAAAGTCTCTCCGACCGAAGCTCCCCACCAGGGGGACAGGAGCCTTACTTCAATGCAAACACCACCGTTACATCATACTTAAACTTCATCTTTTTAAAATCAGCTTGGGGCTCTGTTGCTGCCTGGTCCATTGCTTCCATTTTTTGCATACGAACATTTGCCATGGTATTATAATAAGGCTGGAAATATTCGTTAGGTTCATTAATGGTAACCGCAACGCCGATCTGTTCATTGATGGCTTCTGCTAAATAACCTGCTTTTTCCTTTGCAGCTTTCACGGCTTGTATCTTCAAATTCTTTCTGATCTCGGCAAGTTTGCTATGAGAGGTTCTTGCGATGTAAAAATTATTGGTAGCATTATCATCCAGCTTATCTACCAATTGATCAATCTGTGTTGTGTTTCTCAGCTTTACCTGGTAAGTTATAGAAGCGTATAGTTCTGTCTTTTTGTTCTTCTTTCTCAGCCAGGGATTGTTGTAACCATCATAGGCTGCCACGCTAACGGCACTGTCAGGTAAGCCTAATGAGCGAACGGCAACTAAAAAATCCTGTCTTATTTTGTCAATCGAAACTTTTCCGCTTCCTTTTTTTTCGTATTCTTTTAAATCAACCATTATATAAATTTCGTCTGGAACGACTTCCAGCTCAGCGGAACCATTTACTGTAATTGTTTTCGGATAAGGGTTGATGACGGTTTGCTGTGCATGGCCTGCAGTAAAAAATAAAACCGTCATTGCAAGGATAAAAAATCTGTTCATGGCATTAAATTTTTATAAGGATGTGCGTAGCAAAGTAATTACATAAAAACAACAGAAGAGTTGCAGGTACTTAACAATTCATAAACATCTTAACTTTAACCCCTTTAATTTGCTTGCCAATGAGTCTATCAAAAAAGCTGGCGGAATACAAGCTCGTCCGTAAAGTGGTTTATGCAGTGGTAGGAATTTTTTCCTACCCTGGTATTGCTATCATCAACAAATTAAAGATCAACGGCACAGAACACATTGAAAATCTCCCAAAAAAGAATGTGCTCTTCGTCAGCAATCATCAAACTTACTTTGCAGATGTGATTACCTTTCTTCATATTTTTTGTGCGGTAAAATGGAGAAAGAAAAATCGCTTGGGCATTCCTTATTATTTATTGAACCCATTTACCAGTGTGTACTATGTCGCTGCTGAAGAAACTATGAAAAGCAGTTTGATAAGCCGCCTGTTTACCTTGGCCGGTGCACTCACTGTAAAAAGAACATGGAAGAAAGATGGGGCGGAAGTTCGCCGGGGCTTAGATCCAAGTGATACCAGAAAAATTGAAAGAGCATTGAACAGAGCATGGGTGATTACTTTTCCGCAAGGCACTACAAAGCCGTTTGCTCCGGGAAGAAAAGGCACTGCATATATTATCAAGCATTGTAAACCCATTGTGGTTCCTGTAGTGATCCAGGGATTTTGGAGAGCATTCAATAAAAAAGGATTGAAATTTAAAAAGAAAGGCACCCAACTTTCGGTAACCTTTAAACCGCCCATGCAAATCAATTATGAAGCTTCTGCTGATGAAATTCTTGCACAGGTCATGGATGCTATTGAGCAAAGCAAAGAGTATATGCTTAAAGGTGCCCATCACTGGAAAACAAAAGAAGAAGCAGTTGCTTAGTACTGATAACGGTCAGTATTCAATTGAAAAGCCTGTTTCAATTTTGAATTTTAAATCTATAGGTTATGGCAAAGCAAACAAGAATTGGATTGGACGCTAACAAATCAAAAGAATTGGCAGAACAATTGAATCAGCTCCTCGCCAATTACCAGTTGTTTTATATTAGTGCCAGAGGATTTCACTGGAACATTACGGGAGAAAAATTTTTTGAACTGCATGCTAAATTTGAGGAGCTCTATAACGATCTGATAGTAAAAGTTGATGAAGTGGCTGAGCGTATTCTAACTTTAGGATACACTCCTTTACATACTTTCTCTGATTACATAGCTACATCGACAATTAAAGAAGCGAAGAATATTTCTGACGGAAGAAAAGCCGTGCAAACTATTCTCGATGACTTTTCCAGTTTAATTTCACTTGAAAGAGAAATACTGGATTTATCTTCCGAAGCCGGGGATGAGGGTACTAATGCACTGATGAGTGATTACATTCGTGAGCAGGAAAAACTGGTTTGGATGTACTCAGCTTATCTCAAATAATTTTTGTTTCGGATACTAATATTCTTTTTCAGTTTTTGTACGGTAACCTTATTTTTGCAGCACAAAATTTGACCATGGATTATCGTCAGGCGGAATACCACGAAGAATTACAAAAAGTTCAGGATAGAGATTTTACTCATAACTGGGTTTCTTCCTCAGCTTTTATTTTTTACCTGTCTGTATTTTGTTTTGTGGCTTTTACATTTGGCAGTTGCTTTAAGCTTTACACAAAGCGTTTCGAAAACAGTACTCCGCAAAATGTACAGGTGCAGGAAAGCAGTTTGTATATTCCAAAATATAGTGCTCCTGCTGCTAAATAATAACGCCAAATTTTTTGTTGCAATTGGTTCAGTACCTATTTTTGCAGCCCTTTAGTTCTTGTTAATGCGGAAGTAGCTCATTTGGTAGAGCACAACCTTGCCAAGGTTGGGGTGGCCGGTTCGAGCCCGGTCTTCCGCTCAGATATCCTCCCCAAGCGGAGGATTTTTTTTGGAGCCCCGGTGGTGGAATTGGTAGACACGCAGGACTTAAAATCCTGTGACCCGCAACGGTCGTAACGGTTCAAGTCCGTTCCGGGGCACACGTTAAGAGCCTGAAATATAGACTGGTACTATGTTTCAGGCTTTTTTGTTTCTTGTTGGTTGTCCGAATGGTTGACCGCTTTAAAAATTTGATTGTATCTATCCAGAAAAGTCGTTAGGAATTATCCAATATGAGGTCTTTCAACATTTTGTAAATTGGCTGTGCGGAAACTAAACTCTAATGATCATGAATTCACGATTGAAAAACGGTACTGTACGTGTAGAAGATTATAACTAGTCGAAAGGTCAAATAGAAATTTCATTCCAGTACACTGTTTCTGAACATAAACATAAACCGGCCATGAGGTTTCAATTTATTGATCCATATAACGACAAACCTGTAGATCTGTATAATGCCGGTATTTTGAAAATTGCGAAAGACGAAGAACACCGGAGGCTTTGGCAGAAAACACAGTGAAAGATTATGTTGAACATTATTGCGGCCCAGACAAGAAATAAACCTCAATTATGCTTATTGCGAACATACCTGAGCACATAGCTTACCTGATTCTCCTTTACATGCATGGCCAGCTCACTCCGGAACAGCATGATGAACTTGATGCATGGGTAACAGAATCAAATGAGAATCAAGAATTGTTTGTTGTAGCTACAGATGAAGACCACATAAATCTTTCATTAAATCGGCATGTTTACGGTCCGGATTATAAGCCGTCTGATTCATTGTAAACCTGCCCACTCCTACGAGTGAACTTAAATGGAAAAAGATTACAACTTGAAGATTATGAATTACCAGTATTCCAACATCACCAAGTCTTTGGTATCATTAGGCAAAGGTGTAGTGATTTTGGTGGGCAAACCATTCTTTTGATACTCATACTGGATAGTACGCGCAGTTGACCAAGAGGGCTTCATTTCCGTATAGTTATTTTTATTTAGTTTTTGCGAGCCGCCCCCTCTAATATAATATAGAAGGTTTCCATCGAATTTGTATGGACTAGGGTTTGAATCAAACTTAAAACTCGTTTTCCTGTTATTTTGTGGAACAAGAAAGTCTGTGTATTCCTCTTCTATTATATTTCCCTGGTTATTATAAGTATAGGACAAATAGTTAATCTTGTCGCCCGTTTGTTGATTATAAGTTGTATCTGCTATTAATCTTCCCTGACTATCATATGCATAAGCACTACCATCGACAAATCCAGGGGTGGTGAATATCCTTCTAATAATTTGGCCTGCCCCGTTGTAGATATAATCACTTTGATATGCGTCTATGCCCCGATAACTAATAACAACTTTTGCGAGCTTGCCCTGCGCATTATATTCAATAGAATTTTCGTAATTACTAAATCCTCCGAAAGTTTTGATACCTATTAAACGTTGTTGGTTATCATAAATGAAACTGTCTATAGTAGACCCGGTAAAATGAAGTACTGTTTTTAAGCGGCTCCCTTCTTTAATTCCCTCTTCTTTTTTACATGAAAAAAAGCATCCAATAACCAACACGGTAAATATCGCAAGCTTAAAATTTATACTAATTATTGAAGGTTTTATGAGCATAACAATAAAAATACTCTTTATGAAGTTGTCTAACAAACCCATATGATTGAGTTTGATTCCTAAACATAATAATTCACCCTCTCATAAATAAAGTGAGATCCGGCAATAGTTCTCATAATTGTTGTAACGAGGGGTTTTAATGATTTCACTACTTATGAATCTATGTTATTGGACTGGTTAAAGGCTATTAAAAAGAGGTCCGAGGATATACAGGAGCAGTTTGAAAAATTGATACTGTTTATTGATTCCGAAAACAAATGAGCTTGCTTCGTTTGGCATACTGCTTGTATTTAAATAAGCGAAGGTTAAAAAGAGCAAGCTAAGAATAGTGAATTTGAATTGAGGTTTGTTTGCTGTTTTTATCCTATTTAAGATTCTTATAATTGATATAGGCAGCCCCTTTTCCTGGGGCTGCTTTCGTTTTTAAATATTCCGTTACAAAATGTAGAGTGTTTATTGTAGCTCACTACCTTTTAGAAAGGTGAGGGACTACTAAAAATTCTTAATAGTCATGTACTCTTTAATTTTCGCCCATAGACTTTAAAGGCAACATCGGCTACCAGACTAAACCTACGGCAAATTTTGAAGCAAGAATGTCAATTTTAAACAGCTTTCGAAAAGCTACTTGAAAAAATTAGTGTTTTCACTTGCAAAAACCCGATTCTCACTTTACTTTAGCGTTGTTAATCCAAACCTGCTGAAGACAATAGACTCTTCTTTTTATTCATATTCTTTCTATTTCTTCACTGCTTTGGTTTCCATTTTACAGATCTCCATCCTCCTCTGAAAAGCGCAACGTTTAGCCAATAACTCTGAAAAATTTATCCGTTTCAAACCCTATGTTTATGAAAAAATTTTTCTATGCTATTGGCATCACAGTAACGTTATGCATAGCACTTCAAGGCCAAACACAAACTTCTTCTAAATCTCTACTCATCAATCATGGAGGCACTTCCTGCGGTAGCGATGCTCCCGAAGAGCACTTCTTTGCAGGAACATTAACTAACAATCCTACATTGATCAGTAGCGCAAGCATTGGTATGCCTTACTATAACGTGATGGCATCCTATAATCCTGCCGACCATAAAATTTATTATGCTAATATGGTTGGAAGCAACACAAATATTTATGCTTTGGATTTTAATTTCAGCGGCAGCATAACGCCGCCAATACTTGGCTCTCCAACTTATGTTTATAATTATAGCCTTAACCAGTTATGTTTTGACAACAATGGAAACAATTATGCCTTCTATAATTTTGATGCAGTTGCGGGCACAGCGCACCTTGCTCAGGTAGATATTGCTACCGGCAATCAAATACCCGGCTCCAACAAACTGGTTATTTTTCCAGCAGGGCATATTCCAAATTCTGTTTTATTTGGCGATATGGTTATTCTCCCAAATGGGAGAATGTTTGCCACCTTTGGCAACACACCTTCACAACTTTTTGAGATCACTAACATTACAGGCAGCGGTGATGCTAACGCTGTTTTCTTAACAGATCTTCCAAGGACTTGTTTCAGTATTGGATTTATTGATGGTAATCTGACTATCGCAGGTACTGATGGTGGGGGGTGCTACTACTACATTTGGGATATTAACAGTTTTTCGCTAAGCAATGCATTTGCATTTCCTTTATCAAAAAATTCTGCAGATATGTCAAACCTTACACTGGCAGTTGGAACTACCAAGCAACTGGTTGGCGCAAATTCCATAAACAGCACAACCGCCCGTGTGTATTATCAGATCGTAGTGAAAAATAAAGGCAACATTTTCCTGAATAACATACAAGTATCAGATGATTTAGGAAAAGTGTTTGGTGCTGCCAATGTTTCAAACGTCTCGTTATCATTTGCGAGCAACCCCGCCAATCTTCAGCTTAATCCAAATTATAATGGCGTTACTGATATAAACATGCTTGCAGCTAACCAAATGCTGAACAATTATCCAACCGGCATTGATTCTTTTATTATCGATCTTGGAGTGACTGTCACTAATATAAACCCTATTACAGTTTATAAAAATTCTGCTGTTGCCACCGGAAATATCGGTGCGGGTGCTAACTATCTTGCTGTTAGTGATTCTTCAAACAATGGTGATTTTACAAAAATGGACCTGGATGGAAATGGTGTATCGGACGATGCCGGTGAAAATATTCCTACACCCTTTACTTATGGTATGGTGATGGCGACAAACAATATTGTATTACAAGGGGTAAAAAAAGAAAATAATATTCAGTTGCAGTGGAAAGTTGTAACAGACAAAGACGCCAATACATATGAAGTGCAAAGAAGTTTTGATGGGAGTACTTTCAGTACAATTGGAATCGTTCAATTAAAAGAGACCAATCTCAGTTTTACAGATAATGTGTCCGGTAAAAACCAATCTGCATTTTACTACCGAATTAAAGCTGTTGGAAAAAATTCAGCATTTGTTTTTTCAAACACAATCCTGGTAAAAGAAAATATTGTCGCCACTTCTAAAATCTCACCAAATCCATTCACCAATCAAATCAATATCGAAACCATTTCTAACGAAAAAACGAATGGTACAGTTACCCTAAGAGATATTTCAGGAAGAGTATTGTTTACCAAATCTATAGCTCTCGAAAAGGGAAATAATTTTCTTTCAATAACTGATTTAAGTAGACTTCAATCCGGAACTTATATTCTGGATTTACTTTCCAAAGGAGAACATAGCTTTATAAAACTGATTAAAAAATAAAGAAATCAGAAGGTGATTACATATGTTTGTGTATAATTCCAAAGTATGGCAAAGAGCTTTGTTACGTTTGAAATCATCCTTGTGAAAGCAACAGGCGTCCAATTTTAAATATGCTGTCGCCTTTTGTGGTCCAAGTATTGCACAAAGAAAATAATCTAAGAATAGTTTTTTATTGTATTGCGGCCTCTCTTTTTAGAGAGGCTTTTATTGCAGAGTTTGTGTGATTCCGTAGCTAACGTATCTTGTATACTTTCCTAATCAGAAACTTTGATTAGGACGGTTTAATCCGTCCCGCATTTCTCTGTCTTTGTGATCTTCAAGGTCCTTTGATAACTGCGAGAGAAAGTCCTGCATTCGTTGTTCTTTCCTTTCCGCCAGAACATCACTCAGAATTGATCCTATTGCGCCTCCTATCAGAGGAATAAAAGAGATGAGCGCCTTTGCTGAGGTTTCAATTACGAACTCCTTGCTTTTTTTATCCATTACTTTCAGAAATTCAAATGATCGATGTTTACCCTAACTTACAAAAAAACATATACATGGATGATAACAAGCTTTTGAACAAGCTAAATTTACTACAGACGCATGCAAGGCTGATGATTGAGGAGATCGATGAAATAAAGAAATAATTAAACCCATCTCCTTACCATACTCAATCATTCCCGCTTGAACACATGGCCAATTAAATACAGCCGTCGATCACTGAACAAACGAATACTGGTATTCAATTTTACCCATTGGGTTTCTCTTATCGTGCTTACTGTAAACCACTTCTTTAGTTTTTAATCCTTGTGGATTGTATTGATATCGCCAGATCAGATAATCAGAATTATTGGATGGCACCGTAATTTTTTGAATCACCTGGTTAGAGGCCGAGTATTCAAACATATATTCAGGAAGTAATTGCTTTGCCCGGTCGTTGTATCGTACCACGTCGGTCAATTGATTGTTCTCATTGTAATAATAGTAGTAAGGTCTTGATGTTGTGCGTTGACGTGTTTCAGTTTCTTCAGATACATTTCCATTTTCGTCCAGCTTAAAATCAACATGCACGGTGTCTTTTTTATTTTTAACGCGAAGCATTTTCAAAGGTTTGCCATTTTCCCATTGCCAGATATGTTGCTCTGATTCGTTAATAGTGGTATCGGAAGAACTGATGTTCACAAGGGTTAAATTTCCTGCAGCATCATAACTATAGGTAGTGGTGTTTACTACAACGCCGGTGCTGTCTACTGTTTTAATGATGTTGCCATTTTCATCGGCGTAAGTAAATAGCGTTGACATATTTCCATTATTGGCCCCGGTAGCGGTAACCGTTTTTAAAACTCGTTTTGTGGGAGAAAATTCCTGTTGTACAAATAAATTATCACTCTTGGTATTATCGGCATCATAACTGGTCAGCATAACCCGGCTTACCTTATTTTTCATGTAGGTTTTGATCAGGTCTGATGATTCTTTAGTGCCAACCATATCCTTGTAATAATACTGTGCTGATGAGGAAAGCGTAAGGAGCAGCAGTGCAGAAAAGAGGAGAGATTTCATTAAGATATTGTTTTCTCAAAAGTAAAAAATGCTTTGCGGATTGTTCTAAACAATATATTAACCCGCATTTTTGTACCTATTTTTAAGAAAAATTTTACGTGTCGCATCAACGGGAACGCAAGGAGAAAAACTGCTTAAATTGTAGGACCACGGTTATTGGCCGGTATTGCCACATTTGTGGACAGGAAAATGTTGAAACCAGGGAAAGCTTTTGGTCCCTTGCCAAACATTTTCTTTTTGATATTCTTCATTTCGACGGCAAATTCTGGCATACACTTAAATACCTGATTATCCGGCCAGGCTTTGTGGCCAGGCAATATTGTGAAGGGAAGCGAAACAGTTACTTGCATCCCATCCGGATGTACCTTTTACATCCGCTATATTTTTTCTTTTATTCTTTGCTTTAAAGGCAAATCAACTTCTGATCAAACAAAATCCCCTGAGTAAAGCGGAACGGATTGAACTGATGGATTCTTTAAACCGGGAATTAGGTAATAAGCCAGGCGATACCTCTATTCTCCGGCAACTCGAGTTGTTGGAAAATGCGACAAGGGACGTTTACCCTACAGAGCTGGATACTTCAGGATATTTTAATTTTTCTATGGCGAAATCTATAGAGCAGTTTCTAGGATGATGAAAGTTGTATTCGCCGTTATCTGCCGTATAGGCTTCCATTTCATC
>JAGIAB010000369.1 GCA_017745135.1 Flavisolibacter sp. | reverse complement strand
GGTTTTTTTGGTGAAGTTGACCGTATCCACCAAATCCCTGATCAATTCTTCCAAACCCAGCTCACCCAATTTAGGAACCGCCAGCCTCCTTGATAAACTCCGGATTTCTTCTATACAGTAATTGATTTGTTGCACCGACCGTTTTAATAATTCTTTATTGGGCACTTCGTCATGGTAACTGAGCTCAGTATATAATTTCACTGTGGTCAATACCTGGTTCACATTATCGTGCAACTCTCTTCCTATGAGGCTTCTTTCTTTTTCCTGGGCTTCAATCGTTGCTTTAATGATGTTATTCTTCCGATCTCTTCTCTCCTGTTTTAATTTTCTTTCCAATACTATTCGTTGGGTAATTTCTTTTGCTTTGATACAGACATGGGTAATAAACCCCTGTTCATCAGGCATAGGATAATATCCCACTTCATACCAGGAAGGACCGGGAAATTCCACTTCCAAAGCAGAGGGCTCATTTTCGAAGGCTTTTGAAATAAATTCCCTGTGAATGTCCTGCCTTTCAGAAACAATATAGTTCAGGAAACAGTCGCCCACAGAAGGCCGCTGATGAAATTGTTTTTCTAAAATATCCTGTGCAGCAGAATTGATATAGCTTATTGTAAAATCTTTTTCGACGATACCAATGCCATCCTGAAGAATAAATAAGGCTCTTTCCAATAAACTCAAAGACTCAGTCGTAAGGGTTTGTTTCATTAGGTGACTTTACACGGTGTAACAGCAAAAAAACAACTAAAAAAAAGGTTTCGAAGGTCAATTCGGTCAATGGTGGGTTTTCATGGTTAGAGTGAGATAAAGATAGTTTAATGGTCATCCAAAACAACTGCTATGAAACCGATTGCAAAAAAACAAGCATAAACGGCAAATCCAAATAAGGGCAATTACTTAGCCAGTGCAAGACCTTGTCCTGAAATTCCTGCAATTAAAATGAATCAGAACCTACCGCTGAGCTATACTCTTTTTTTCCAATTATTGGAGTAACCAGCCTGATGCGAAATTATTGGAATCTTGCTCCTTTATGAAATCGTTAAAAAACCTTAAGGAATCTTTCTTTTGAACAGGTTATATACTTTTCGGGTTACCTTTACGTTCTCTAAGCAGTACATTTTCTCATAAAGCAGTCAATTTTTTACGACCCCTGTTTCTACAGGGGTTTTTCTTTTACTGCAGATGCACTACTGCTTCTTTAAATTCCTTTTATATTATTTTAGTAAGAGATTTTCTTTCTATACCTATCTTTCCTTACTAAAAACGAATCGCCATGAAATTCTTTTCTTCAGTAGTTATTTTTAGCTTTTGCCTGTTGCTGGCCATCTCTATTCAGGCACAACAACCCCGTCAAAGTCCTGCAGCAAAAGTTTCGGAAACACTTACAAGCGGTGCTACTGTTTCCATTAGTTATAGTCAACCATCGTTAAAAGGCAGAGCAATCGGCACAACGATTGAGCCTATGAAGGACAAAGTATGGCGGATGGGCGCCAACGAAGCCACAGTTTTTGAAACCGATAAAGACGTTACTATCAATGGACAAAAATTACCTGCCGGTAAATATTCGCTGTTTGGCCTATGGAATGATGATGGTTATACTCTTATTTTCAACAAGGCTTACCAAATCTGGGGAACACAATATGAGCAAAACAAGGATAAAGATGCTTTAAGAGTTAAAGCTGATGTCAAAACCACAGACAAAACCCAGGAAACACTTACCTACACTCTTGACAAATCAGGAGCAGTAAACTTATTGTGGGGAAATATGGTCGTTAGCTTCAATGTTCAGTAATTACCTCAAACTATTTATTGTTCATCCCGCTCTTGCGGGATTTTTTATACTCACACAAGCAACCTCATGATAAAACAATGGCATCATTTTTTTCTACAGTTCAGGAAACAGTAGTTATGAAAAAAGCGTATTTGACTTTGTTGGCAGTGTTGACAAACATTATTTTGTTTGCACAGGAAAAAACTACACAGGTAGATGTAGATATTAATAAAGGCAGCGGAGGCGGTAACTGGTATGCTTCTCCATGGGTATGGATTGTTGGTGCTGCCGTTTTTATTCTTTTATTAGTTGCCTTAACAAGTGGCGGTAGCAGAAGCAGCGATAGAATTGTGGAAAAAAGAACAGTGGTGAGAGATTCAGATGTTTAACTAAAATTAAATTTACTGCCTGCTGCATTATTCCTGTGGCAGGCAGTTTTATTTTCTCTCCAATCACCTCTTGTTTTGAAGTTGTTAGTTCAGTGCTGCTTTGTACTACTGAATCATGCAAACAGCTTATTGATGATAAGTTAATAATGGCTTCACAATAACTTGACAAACCGGCTTTTTCTTTACTGCATGATCAATAAACTATTATCTAACCTGGAACCGTTGCTGAAAAGCCGTTTTTCGAACCTGCTTTTCATTCTTCTTTTGATTTTTTTAGTCTTATTCTGCTTCACTCAAATCAGCCAGGCAATGAAATTCCTCTTTCATAATTTTTGAAAAGCCTGCCCTCGCATTAAACTGCTATGAACAAATTATTAACAAGGCTAAAGGACCCTCGAATAGTCGTACGTTTTTTGCTCAATTTTACAAAACACTTCCTCTATGAATTGGGCCCTTATCCAATCAACCAACCAACTCCATTACTGAAAACTGGAGCAGGGTGAATCTTCTGCCGAAATAAAATACAACCATCCCGCACAATCCTTCAGACAAACGGCAGGGGACAAACGATTATTCTTTATCGAAAAAACAAGTTTTCTTCGACATAAATTTTTAATTAAGACAGAATACAGTGTCACTGCCGGCGAGATTTCGCCTTTAAGAAACTGGCATTCGGGCATGATCATTTTTGAAGAAAGAAAATACAACTTCCTCTTAAAAGACAGTCTCCTGACCCTGGCTTCAAAAAAACAAGATTTCTCCCCTTCAATCGAAATAACAGATAGCAACAGCTTGGATCAACCTGAATTTTATGCTTTGCTGTTTGGCAGTCAGAGTATTCACAAGAACATACCAAACAAAAACAGAACTCGTTTTCGACTAACCGATCTTTTACTTATCCGGCTCAACATCATACCAGTCTGGGGAAACTATTCCAATATTTCTATTTATTTTTCTTAGCCAGACACTTTATGAGCTATTGTTGCTATAGCCTTACACTGATCTTTTCAAGACTGTCAATAAGCATTTTTGTTTGCCCTGTCAACTCAATAAAGTATTGATGGCTGTTAACAGCAAATGCCAGGTAGCCACAGGAACCAGAGATGTACAGAGTTTTATAAGCCTCACCTTTTGTAAACAAGTATACTTTGCTGTAATGAGGGCACAAGGTTTTTTCACCGGAAACAGGTCTTTGAAGATTATCAACGAAGGCCTGAATCAATACCAGATCGGTGATCATTTGATGCTGATATACTTTTTGATTCTGCGGATCAGGATAATAAATATACTCCAGGCTATCGGTTGACTTCCAATCAGGCATGCTGATGTTTTCACTGCCAGTAGTATCTGTAATGGCCTGCTCATTGGAAGCATGATTGTTACAGGCCAGGTGAAATAAACCCAGTACGGTTATAATGAAATATCGTTTCATAATGTATGGTGTTTAAAAAATAAAAGAA
>JAGIAB010000368.1 GCA_017745135.1 Flavisolibacter sp. | reverse complement strand
CAACAGCAGTATGCAAAGAGGGCAAATTCTCATTCTTAAAATGGCCATAAGTTAATCATAAATCATTTTGTAAGTTTAAAGAAGGTTTTTGCAACAGATGCCAACCAAACCCATTCTTTCACCATCTATAACCGTATCAGCTTTCAAATTCGATAATCCATTTATATTTATTGTCTCTAAACTTCGAGTATGAAATTCAATCGCCTCCTAAGCGTCGTATTCTTTTTTGTTTTTAGTGTACAAAGCTTTGCACAAACCAATTTAAATCAACCTTTACCCGTTGATCCGAAGGTGAAAATCGGCAAGCTTTCGAACGGACTTACCTATTACATCCGTCAAAATAAAAAACCGGAGAATAAGGTAGAACTAAGGCTTGTTGTAAACACCGGTTCTATTATGGAAGATCCCGATCAGCAGGGATTGGCCCACTTCATGGAACACATGAATTTTAATGGCACTGAGAATTATAAAAAGAACGAGCTGGTTAGTTTTCTTCAAAGCATTGGCGTGGAGTTTGGCGCCGACTTAAATGCGTATACCGGCTTTGATGAAACGGTTTACATTCTCCCCATCCCTTTAAGCGATACCTCCAACCTTAGAAAAGGTTTGCAGGTATTAAGAGACTGGGCCGGCGGTGCCTTGTTGGATAGCGAAGAAATAGATAAAGAACGCGGCGTTGTGTTGGAAGAAAGCCGTTTGGGTAAGGGCGCCGATGACCGCATGTTCCGTAAGATTTATCCGTATCAATATGCGGGTTCCAAATATGCAGAGCGTTTGCCTATTGGTAAGGATAGTATATTAAAAACCTTTCCTTACAGCGCTGTAAAACGTTTTTATAAAGAATGGTACCGTCCTAATTTGATGGCAGTAGTGGTAGTGGGTAATGTCGACCCTGCAAAAGCGGAAAGCTATATAAAATCCTATTTCAGCAGCTTGAAAAATCCTCCAACCTATCGTCCGCGAAACGAGTTCCCGGTACTGAGCCGCACCAAAAGCATGGCCATGACGGTCACCGATAAAGAGGCTACCTACTACGTTGTTGAAATTGATTATCCTTTTTTCAAACAAAAACCTCAAACCACCCTGGGAGATTACCGGAATTATTTGATAAAGAATTTATTCACCGGCATGCTGAACCAACGCCTGCGTGAGTTGGCGCAAAGCAGTAAGCCACCTTTTGTTAATGCATCGAGTTATTTTGGTTCCTATGCAAGAGGCTATGAAGGATTTGCTGCAGCAGCAATAGCCAGCCAGGATGGTCCTGAAGCCGCTTTGAAAGCCCTGGTCACAGAAATTGAGCGGGTGAAAAAATATGGTTATACAGAAGCAGAGTTGGACCGCACCCGCAAACAAATGCTGGCTAATATGGAGCGTATGTATAATGACCGCGATAAGACTGAATCGGATCGTTATGTGAGTGAATACATCGGTAATTTTTTAACCAAAGAACCCATTCCCGGCATTGCAAAAGAATACGAGTATTACAAAACAGTTTTGCCTTCAATTAAACTAAGTGAAATAAACGCTTTGGCTGAACCTTTAAAGAAAAATGAAAATATCTTTTTGAGTTTGCAGGGCCCTGAAGCAACCGATAAAAATTTACCGGACAGCACAAAACTGTTGGCCCTTGTAGCTGAAGTAAAGAAATCCAATATCACACCTTATGAAGAAAAAGCCATTGCCTCTGCCTTGTTAAAGCAGCAACCAACCCCCGGCAAAATTACCAGCGAGAAAAAAGTAGAAACTACCGGCGTTACTGAGTTAACATTGAGTAATGGAGCCAAAGTAATTCTAAAGCCTACCGATTTCAAGAACGATGAAATTGTGATGACCTCATTTCATAAAGGCGGTATCAGTAACTATGGAGTGGATAAAAAATACAGCGCTAATTTTTCCGGCACCATAGTGCAAACAATGGGTGTTGGCGATTTTTCTCCAACAGACCTGAACAAGTTTTTAGCAGGAAAAGTGGTGAGGGTTTCTCCAAGGGTTTCGGGTATCAGTGTTGGTATTTCCGGTAATTCATCTGTGAAAGATTTAGAGACGATGTTGCAATTGACTTATCTCTATTTAACCGAGCCCCGTAAAGATGAAGCCTTATTCAATGGATGGAAGGAAAAGCAAAAATCAACATCACAATTTGCCATGGCCGATCCGCAAACCGCATTTATTGATAGTTTGTACCGTGCCATTTATAATAACGATCCGCTAACGCCTGTTAATGTACCACGTCCGGAATATTTTGACCAGATCAATCTTGATGATGCTTTGAACATTTATAAAACACTTACCGAAGATGCCAGTGATTTTACTTTCATTTTCACGGGCAGTATTGATGTGAATAAAATCAAACCATTACTTGAGACGTACATCGGCAGTTTGCCTTCAACAGGCAAGCCTGCCAGTTTTAAGGACAATGGTTTGCGCATGGCAAAAGGCCAGAGAGAACTGAAGTATTTTAAAGGAACTGAAGATAAAAGTTTGATCCTCCAGGTATTTAGTGATGAGGTAAAGTACAGTGAAGACCTTGAGTTAAAAGCCCAGGCTCTAACTGAAATTATCAACATTAAAGTAATTGATGATTTGCGTGAAAAGCTGAGTGCTATTTATGGTGGTGGCATGTCCATGAACGTATCAAAATATCCCTACAACAATTTTTCAGCCGTATTGCAATTGCCCACCGGCCCGCAGGCGGTAGATACCTTGCTTATTTCTTTTAAAGAAGAATTGGATAAGATCAAACAAAACGGTCCGGAGCAAAGCGATCTGGACAAAGTAAAAAAACAGTGGATTGAAAGATACCGTACCCAGATAAAGGATAACAATGCCTGGAGCGGTAAGCTGTATAATATTTATTACCAAGAATCCGATCCGCAGCGTTTTCTTAATTATGAATCTGTAGTGAATGCTTTGACAGCAGAGGATATAAAAAGTGTTGCCAATTTGCTGTTCAATGGAAAGAATGTTTTGACTGCGGTGCTTTACCCGGAGAATTTTCAGCCGAAGAAAGGGTTTTAGCGAAAAAAAATTTGAGTATCAAATACGTTTGATCATTTTTTGCAATTAGCTATTTCAAGCAAAAAGCCCTTCACCAACTGAAGGGCTTTTTGTTTATTGTTCACTTCTAATTTCAGGAGCTTTCGGTGGCGGAGGTGGAGGTGGTGGCGCTACAGGTAATTCGCCATATTTATCTTTTAAGTGCTGCATTTGTTCCCTATCGTTTAAATTGTATACTTCTTCCTTTCCTGATTTTAAATGAATGTGAACTTTATCCTGAGACCAGCCTATACTTTTTACTGTCGGATTTTGCTTTAAAAAAGCACGATAGTCCTTAGGTAACGCTGCTGCTTGTTTATCTGGAACTAATGGAGCCGGAGGCGGTGGAGGGACAGCCCTTACATCCATAACTGGTGGAGGTGCGGGTGGTGGCGGTGGTTGTTTTTCCTGTTGGGCAAAACTGGCTGATGCGGTTAAGATGGCAGCGGCCACTAAAAATCTTTTCTTCATAAATTGGTTTTAGTGTGAGATGCTCTCCCAATTCTTTTCCATACGATGGAATAAAGATTTTGGATTCATCCTTAACAAAACTCAGCTATTGCCTAAGGCATTTACAGTTAGTTTTGCACCTGAAATTACAAGAAT
>JAGIAB010000367.1 GCA_017745135.1 Flavisolibacter sp. | reverse complement strand
GAAACAGGTTTGCAATTACTTCGTCAGTAACGGCAATATCATTTGGATCACCACTTAGAGCTGCCCAACGAAAAGGGCCCTTGCCTTCACAAAAAAGCGGGCGAATGTAAGCAGGAACAAAACCCGGGAACATGCCCCCTCCGCCCCCTAAAGTTGGAACTTTACTCTCTTCCTGATGCTTCGATTCATATTCCAAAGCCCGTGCACGAATGTTGTTACCATAGTCAAACGTTATAGAGCCTTTATCTCTTAACTGAAGCATTAATTGAACATGACGATACATAGAGTTGTACGCATATTCAATGTATTGCCGCGGATTTTGTTCACGCAAAACTTTTGCCTGCTCATAAGAAATTTCATGAGGCCAGTAACTGATTGGATCGTGAGCAGAAGTTTGATCAGTCAATGTATCGGGAATGATATTTCTTTCAACCAACCGTTCTAACAAATGAACGGCATTACACAAAACTCCAATGCTTTTTCCTACACCTTCTACTTTATAGTTTAAAGCCTGATCTATGGCTTTGTCAATATCAGTAAATTTTTCATCGAGGTATTTTGTGGAAATGCGTTTATTAATTCTCCATTCTTCCACTTCGGCAATTAAAGCAACGCCTTCGTTCATGGTTATTGCCAAAGGTTGTGCACCACCCATTCCTCCAAGTCCTGCTGTAACATTTAATGTGCCTTTTAGCGAACTGCCAAAATGTTTGCTGGCTACTGCTGCATATGTTTCATAAGTGCCCTGAACAATTCCCTGTGAACCGATGTAGATCCAACTGCCTGCCGTCATTTGTCCGTACATCATTAAACCTTTCTTCTCCAGTTCATCAAAATGTTGCCAGGTGGCCCAATTAGGAACAAGCTGTGAATTTGATATCAATACTCTCGGCGCATCCTTGTGTGTTTTTAAAATGCCAACAGGTTTGCCACTTTGTATTAATAACGAGTCATCATTCTCTAAAATCTTCAAAGCTGCAATGATCTTATCCAGGGCTTCGAAATTTCGGGCAGCTTTTCCTCTTCCGCCATAAACAATCAATTCATCTGGACGTTCGGCCACTTCAGGATTTAAGTTGTTTAATAACATTCTTAAAGCAGCTTCCTGAATCCATCCTTTGCAATTGAGTCGGGTGCCGGTTGGCGTTTTATATTTTACAGGATCGTACCTGGTAAATGAAGTTGTCATCGCAATCGCATTTATATGCAAAGTAGTGAAAATAGCGAGTAGAGATCAGCAAGTGGCAAGTAGTTGTTAAGAGCGAAAATTTGTATTCAATAATGACACTTGCAAAATGTTGAATAGAATTACAGAACGTTGCAGGGAGTGACACAACAGGCGGCGATAGTAGCAATTTGCTAAGTACATAAAAAAGGCCTCAATGCGAGGCTCCATTCATTTAATTTTCAATCAGGCGATCGTAATACTTTCATCCAAGTAAACATCCTGTATAGCCTGTAACATTTTTACTCCGTCTTCAAACGGACGTTGAAATGCTTTACGTCCAAGAATCAATCCCATTCCGCCTGCACGTTTGTTGATCACCGCTGTAATAACGGCTTCGGCCAAATCACTTTCACCTTTACTTTCGCCACCGCTATTGATCAGGCCAACACGTCCGTTGAAACAATTCAATACCTGGTAACGTGTAAGATCTATCGGGTGATCAGAACTTAGTTTTTCATAAACAAGTTTATGCGTTTTGCCGTGCTTTGTGGCATTATAGCCACCGTTGTTTGTTGGTAATTTTTGTTTGATAATATCTGCCTGCAGGGTTACTCCCAAATGATTGGCTTGCCCGGTTAAGTCAGCAGCAGTATGATAGTCCACTCCTTCAACCTTAAAACCACTGTTGCGCAAATAACACCAAAGTATAGTTGTCATTCCCAACTCATGCGCATATTGAAAAGCTTCAGCTACTTCTTTTAATTGCCTTGAACTTTCTGCACTTCCCCAATAAATGGTTGCACCAACAGCAACGGCACCCATATCCCATGCACTTTTAATGGTACCAAACATAGTTTGATCGTAACGATTGGGCAGGCTCAGAAATTCATTGTGATTGATCTTTACTACAAAAGGAATTTTATGTGCATACTTCCGGCTCATAATTCCCAACACACCATAGGTAGAAGCCACTGCATTGCATCCGCCTTCAATTGCTAACCTGATAATGTTTTCAGGATCGAAATAGATGGGATTAGGAGCAAAGGAGCCGCCTGCGCTATGTTCAATTCCCTGGTCAACAGGAAAGATGCTGCAATAACCTGTGCCGGACAGCCTGCCATGATTCAATAAAGTTTGCAGGGAGCGTAAGACCTGGTTATTTCTGTTGCTGTTGATCCATATTTCATCAACATGATTGGGCGAAGGAAGATGCAAGCTGGATTTGTCAACGGTTTTACAAGTGTGATTTAAAAGATACTCAGCCTTGTCGCCAAGCATTTCTGTAATCCTGGACATAATTAAGGGTTTTGCAATCGTTAGTAATGGCGCAAAGATAATTGCAGATTTGCTGGATTAAGAAGGATTTCGGGGGCGGCAGAAGATGCTTTATCTACTCAGCGATGATATTGCAACATCCATTCGTAGATATTCATGCCATTTTCTTTAAACGCCGGATCATAAGTAAGCGTCCAGCCCTCATGAACATTAGCGTTAAATACAGTGAGTCTGGGCAATGGATTTTCTTTAAAGGTTTTAAGAAGATTCTGTGCATTAACAGTCCAGGATAGGGGACAAATATTATCGCCGCGATTGTGTGTGGACCAAACCGGCAAATTTGAATTAGCAATGATTTGCGCCTTGCCCGGGTTAATATGAAATTCTTCTCTCAATTCACTGATATATGCTGCTACCGGTACAATAGCCGCAATCTTTTTTGCATAGCTTGCATTCTTGCCGGGGTAATTCCAGCTAACACCTCCACCAAAACTTAAGCCAGTGAGATAGATCCGGGAGTTATCAACCTTATAATTCTGTTTTGCATATTCGATCAACTGGTCTACTTCTCCGGGATAAGCGTCTTCAGTTGACGAAAACTGGGGAGCAACGATTATAAATTTATATACTTTGCCATTTACAGTAAATGCAACGGGCAATGTACCATTCTTTACAAACTTTAATGGACCGTGTCTTAATAACTTGCTGAGTTCTGTAGAGTCCTGACCCATTTCTGCACCACCATGAAAAACAATCAGTAAAGGATATTTTGTGCCGGCAGGATCCGTGGAATAACCCTGGGGCAAATATTCGTAATATCCATTAATGTGGCTCGCAATTTTAATGGGCTTAGGCGTTAAACTATATGGGCTTGCATTTGGATCATTTGAAGATGGGTTTTTTGTAGCTTCTTTTTTGCAAGCTGAAATAAAAATCAGGGAAAAAATTATCCATTGGGAAAAAGGTTTCCTAAGGAGGGATGTGCTCTTCATATTAGCTGGGTTCAATTAATGGTTAAGTAGCGACCAGTTACTCAAATTTTATACCATTGATTGATGATCCTGTTTAATGATGAATAATCTCCAATAGCTGAAGTAAGAGTATGTGCAAAACACATCCAATAAAAAATCCCGCCTGAGCGGGATTTTTTTTAAGCATTTCTGTTGATGCAATTCAGATCTTCAAATGCTACTTCCAATCTCTTCACAAAGCTTTCTTC
>JAGIAB010000366.1 GCA_017745135.1 Flavisolibacter sp. | reverse complement strand
GTGCAGGAGTGGGAACAATTGATGTGGAAGTTTCAACAACCCTTGCCATGGGCCAAACAGGGAGAGAAGTGGATATTGATGGATAAAATATTTAAGCTGGTGTGAAATGTTGGCAGGGTAATCAATTTATCGCTATGTGGTGCAAGATTTGAATGCTGTTTCATATGAAAAAGATTTTGACCTTACTGCTTTGCGTGACTACGCTAATTGCCACTGCGCAATCTTTAAACTATCCTTATCCTGTACATTTTCTTCCGCTCAACATTGAACAGCAACCGGTGAAGATGGCGTATATGGATGTGCCTTCTTCCAAGCCAAACGGCAAAGCAGTTTTGTTACTGCATGGAAAAAACTTCAATGGTTATTACTGGAAGGATGTGATTACATTTTTAACGGACAATGGTTATCGTGTTGTGGTTCCCGACCAGGTGGGATGGGGGAGATCGGACAAGCCCAATATTCATTACAGCTTTCACCTGTTAGCTGCCAATACCAAAAAGCTTTTGGATACACTTGAAATTCAAAGAGTCAATGTGATCGGTCATTCCATGGGTGGAATGGTGGCAACACGTTTTGCACTGATGTTCCCTAAAACCGTGGAAAAGCTTATTTACGAAAACCCCATCGGGCTGGAAGATTATAAAACCTTTGTTCCTTACCGTTCGGTTAACGAGCAATACAACAGCGAACTTAAAGCCAGTTTCGAATCACTGAAAAACTACCAGCAGACATATTATCCTCAATGGAAGCCCGAATATGATCAGTACGTAACAGCTCAATATGAAGCGCTGCAAATTCCTGATTTTAAAACAGCAACATGGGCCAGTGCGTTAACCTATCAAATGATCTACGAACAGCCGGTTGTTTATGAATTCAAAAACATTAAGGCCCCAACCCTCATTATCATTGGCCAGGAAGACAGGACCGTTGTAGGCAAAAATTTATTGAGTAAAGAACTGGTCGCTCAACACGGCAATTACCCGCAATTGGGAAAGTGGTTGCAAAGTCAAATCAGGAATTCGAAGCTTACGGAACTTAAGGGAGTAGGGCACATTCCGCATATTCAATCGCTTCCGGCTTTTAAAGATGCGGTATTAAATTTTCTAAAGAATGGAAAATAGAAAGTAACCGTAAGTTGTTTTTTTGTTTTATGGAGCAGGGGTTTGTCTATCTATTGAGCTTTCATTGCGTCGCACTCTTGTACATTCTTATCACTTTTCATCGAAGTCACAAAAAGTCTTTACAGATTTCAATCATTATCAGCTTGTGAGACTTCAGCGGGAAACCCCGTTAGTTGGCGCATGAGAGTATTATGTATGATTTGCTTATGGGTAAGTAATGGTAAAATTATTGGTCTTTAGATAATCCAATGTGACCTGACGTTTCTCTAATACACCTCTGTTCGTTAGCTTAATAGTTTCCCAGGAAATTTGTTCTACGGAGTCCTCGTCAAAGAAGCAAATCCATTGTTTAGTGTTATGAGTAAAAACTGATTCAAAGCAGCCTGCCCAGCCTGCGACACTTGTATGTGAACTTCCGGGACTAATAATAAAAGACTGTGAATAATACGCCGGGCTATGATCGCCGTAAATGGTGGTATCGGGGTAGTAACCATAAAAGGCATAGCTGATTCTCTTGTTAGAATTGTTTTTGATTGTTAAAGCCTCATGAGAATCATTTCCACATAAAGGATCATTCTTATGACAGTCATTTGAAGACAGAACAACTGCTGTAAAGAGGAGGATTAAAACCCTTTTCATAACTAAAGAATAATTGGTTTACAAAACCGGCTCCCTGTATTCAACGATCATCGGTTTAAAATTACAACGATAACAAGACTTGTGAATGATACTTATCATACTCAGTGGAAAGATAGCTGTAATATATGTCGCCTTACTCACACGCAGGGTCCACAAGTTATCGCACAAAGGCTATTAGTGAGACATCGGCTGGGAGGTGTCCATGTTGGCGGACACCCGGCAGCAAAGGAAAATTGTGTCCGGAGCAAAAGGCAATGTTTGATCAGTACTAAACACGATTAATGTATCTGGGAAGTAATGCCAGCCGCTGGAGTATTGCTATTCATTCCCCGGTGTCCTGCTGTCACACACAAAGCTATGAGAGGAGACACAGGGCGGACATGGAGTACAATCTGCACCTCAACATCAACGGTGTACAATATCAACCTCTTATCAGAGGCTGCGTTTGTTCTCTTTATTTCCTGTCAATTTCTTTAGTTGTAATATCGTGTAGTAATGGACTTTTTCGTGATACAAGATCCAACCTCCAATAATTCCAATTACGCTTCCAATTGAAATGTCAAACAAACGTGCTAAGAAAACCTTGTCTGTATTTTGTGAAAGCTGGCGGCCCGACTCTGCTAAAAAGATCGTTAGAATGGTTATGAAAATCGTTGCGATTGCATAATTTCTTACTACTAAAAATTCAACAATGGTTTGTAACAGCGTAATGCTGATTACCATGAACAAAGGTGTAGGGTTGGTATAAGCAATCAGCCAGGTCAAACCTAAACCAATTAAGGTTCCGGCCATTCTTTGTATCCCTCTTGTCCAGGTGTGTTTTGAACTGCTGCCCTGCATTACAGCAACGCAGGAAATCGGTATCCAATATGGATTTTCAAATTTCAGGGCAAAAGCAACCGTCAGCGAAAGGCACATAAAAAGTCCAAATATCAAAGATTCTACGATGTTGGTGTAATTGCCTTTGCGATGAATTGTGGTGCTTGTTGTTGAAGTATTTTTGAGTGTGAGCAAACTGTAAACAAGTCCAATGCCACAGGTTAAAATTGCTCCGATAGCAACGTAGCCAATTTTTGTTGGAATGCTGGATGCGTCAAATGGCGTGCAAATAGCTGTTGAAGCCAGCATAATAAAAAAGAAATTACCGGGCGGTTTCGTTAGTTGAAGCTTGTGCAAGGAGTAATGAACGCCAAATGATAAAGCCCCCAACGCAATGGGTGCAATAATGTGATTGAATGAAAAAAGCAAACCAACCGAATAGGAAACCATAATTCCAAAACAACAAGCCATCAACAGGATCATACGTTCGTCTAGCTTGTCCGACTGAATGTAAAGAATGGAAAGTCCTGCCAGCGATGCTAATTTCCCCGCTTCAATGTTGTCAATATACCAGCCAAGTATCATGGGAACTCCAACAGTGAGGCCTGCAGCAACAGGTAAGTGCCATTTTCTTGTTGTTTTATTGAATGTAAAGAATGAATCCATCAATTCTTTCTGTTTGCACAGTCGTTCGCAATATAGTACCTGACGAACAGTTCTTGTTGCCGGGATTTGAGCCGATTGCTAAACTAATGCACATATTCTATTCTGTTGCTCAACAGCATTGAGTTAGCCGGAACTGTTGTTTCCTCTGTAGTAGTTGTAACAGGCATTTTTAGAAAGAGAGTGAACGTTCTTATTCACACGCCGGGTGTACAAGTTCCTGTTCGCCCGGTGTTCTCCTCTCATAGCTTTGTGTGATAGCAAGGACGCCGGGAATGAGTAGCCATAAACCCCCGGTGTCTCTCATTGCACAAAGCCAACGCAGTGAAGACACTGGACGGGCGGCCAAATAATAGGCAACTGCTGTCTTGAATTTGCAAAGGTAGTGTCTAAATAACTGTGTAAGTTTTAAACTTGCAAACAAATGGAAGAAA